>CAYRRJ010000008.1:2810-16030 GCA_964426645.1 uncultured Campylobacterales bacterium
ATGTTCAAATCCTATAGAATCTATTTCACTCTTTATTGCAAGCTTTACGAACTCCGGCTTCTCATCTTTTATATATGCACTCAGTTCATCCACTTTTCTGTGCAATTCAACCAAAAGGGTCAAAAGGACCTGATCACTTTCACTGGTTTCCCCTCTGGCCTTTGCAAGCTTGAGCCATTGTCCTACCGGATCCTCATCACTGTGTGCCAATCTGTCAAACTCTCTTTGAAATTCTTCAGGAAAAGCATCTTTTACATCAAATTCTATCTTTAAAGGTGCATTTACGAACCTTATATCACTCATGAGATAATCCTATCTATAAAAACAAATATAAAAAACATTATACCCAAGTAACCGTTCAATGTAAAAAAAGCTCTATCTATCTTACTGAAATCTTTCTGCACTATTAAATGCTCTTTATATAATATGAGTGCAGATAACAATACTCCCAAATATGCAAAGAGATCCAAATGTGCCACATACACAAAAAGCAACCAGAAAAGAACACTTTGTGCATGAAAAAGCTTAGAGATAAAGAATGTAGCCTCTTTGCCATATTTTGCAGGGATTGAATAGAGCCCTTTACTTTTATCATACTCCATATCCTGCAAAGAGTAAAGCAAATCAAACCCTGCAACCCAAAAACTAACACCCAAACAGAGCATTATCGCCCAAAGTGGAATATCTCCTCCGATTGCTACAGCTCCCGCAATCGGAGCCAATCCCAAAGAGAGTCCAAGTACCAAATGAGCAGTCTCGGAAAATCTCTTAAATATAGAATATCCTCCTAAAATCAGGAGAATTGGAAATGATAGATAAAATGCCAAAGAGTTTATAAAATAAGCTACCACTATAAATAACAAAGCATTTAAAAAGATAAATAGAAGAAGATTTGCCTCTCCTACTCTTCCATCTACACTAGGGCGAGATGCTGTTCTTGGATTAAGTTTATCTATATCTCTATCTGCCCACCTGTTAAAACCCATAGCAAAATTTCTAGCACTAATAGCAGCCAAAAGTCCCAATACAAAAAGTTTCCAACCAAACCATACACTATGATTCAATTCTTTGGAATACACTACCATAGACAAAAATATAAAAGGTAACGAAAAAATCGAATGTTTAAACATGATAAGCTCATTTATACTTTTTAAAACTTCAAAAAATCTTTTCAACTTTTTTACCTCTGTTTTTTCTTTTTTTTATATTACTACAAAAGGTGTTATAATTGTATAAAACTTTTAGGAGTATCATGAGAACCATAGCGATTCTAGGTGCTACAGCTTCGGGGAAAAGTGATTTGTCTATAAAACTGGCAAAAAAGATAGACGCATATATACTCTCACTTGACTCTCTGAGTATATACAAATATATAGACATAGCTTCTGCAAAACCGACAAAAGAGGAGAGAAAAGATATCTTACACTTTGGAATAGACGAAATAGAACCTTATCAAAACTTCAATGTATCTCTCTTTTTTGACATCTACAAAAAAGCCGACAAGAAAGCAAAAGAAAATGGTAAAAATCTTATAATAGTAGGTGGTACGGGTTTCTATCTGAAAGCTCTGATAGAAGGAATCAACAATAAGCCTAGAATCTCTGAAACTACAAAACAAAAAGTACAAGAAAGCATGTTCAATCTAAAAAAAGCTTACAGTATAATCTCAAAGATAGATAAAACCTATGCAGACAGAATTTCTTCCAATGACAGATACAGAATCGAAAAATGGTTTGAAATATACCATGAAACAGGGGTGGGTGTAAGCCGATATTTCCAAAATTCAAACAGAGAACCTGTCTTAAAAGAATATCAACTATACGAGATAGATACAGACAAAGAAGTACTGAAAGAAAGGATAAGAAAAAGAACCGAACTCATGCTGAAAAACGGTTTGATTGACGAAGTGGTCTGGCTGGAAAAAACTTATACCAGAACTCCAAACGCTATGAAAGCAATCGGTATCAAGGAAACTCTGGACTTTCTTGACGGCAGACTAAACATGAAAGAGTTGAAAGAAAAAATTATAACAAATACAGCAAAACTGGCAAAGAGACAAAGAACTTTTAACTCTACACAGTTTCCTTTACATGTAAAGAAATCTGCAAAAGATTTATACAACACTATACTCTCATAAGCAACCCTTAAGAGATATAGTTCTAATATTCCGTTTTGATATTGATTCTTAGGATATTTCATGGATATAATTTTAGAAGATATTGCAACTATTCATACTCCTTTTAAAAATCTGGTCAATATGCCAGTACAACCGAAAGGAGCAAAGAACACTGTCGCAACTATAGAGTTTAAAAGAAGATATCAAGAAGGATTAAAAGACCTGGATGGATTCAGCCATGTCTATCTTATATATCTGTTTCACAAGATAAAAGAACCTAAACTACAGGTTGTTCCTTTTAATGATAAAACAGGCACAAAAAGAGGCGTATTTGCAACAAGAACACCAATGCATCCAAATTCGATAGGATTGTCTGTAGTAGAACTTGTAAGCGTAGTTGACAATGTAGTAACCATCAGAGGAGTTGACATCCTCGACGGCACTCCTTTGCTGGATATAAAACCTTATATTGAAAATTTTGATAAAATCGATACTATTCCCAAATCAGGCTGGATGAAATCAACAGAAGATGAAGTCAGCAAAATAAAATCTGATGACAGATTTATATAAAGAGGCAATATATGTTTAAAATAGATGACCCAAAAAGCAATTATAAAAATGCCGTACATGCTTTTTTCCTCGCTTTGGCGATAACAATAGCAGAACCATCAACAATTCTTCCTCTTATGGTACATCACTTCAGCCAAAGTGTTGTTATCATAGGTCTATTTGCCTCTTTGCTCAGAGGAGGAGCTGTTATCATACAACTTTATGCAGCATTTCATGCTCAAGCCTACAAAAAAGTCATGCCCTACCTTGCAAAAGCTTTTCTATTTAGATTTATCAGTTGGTTTACCATAGGCGCAAGTATATATTTTATCGGTGATAAAAACAAAACCCTCACACTCACTCTTATAGGTCTGGGACTGTTTTTCTTCTCTTTTACCGCAGGTTTCGGGGCCATATATTTCAAAGAATTACAGGCAAAATTGTTTTCAAAAAAGTTTAGAGGCAAAACCATGGCAAACAGACAGATAGCCGGAAGTATTGCTTCTATAATTAGCGGAGGAGTTACGGGCTATGTATTAAACAACTATGAGGCACCTTTGAATTATGCCTATCTGTTCATGGTAAGCAGTTTTTTAATGGTTATAGGATTTGTAACATTCATAACAATTGAAGAACCAGAAAAAGAAAATGTATCAGTCAAAGAAAGAAGCTTCAAAGAGTTTATGAAAAATGCCACTATTATACTAAAAGAGGATAAAAGATTACAACAACAGATAATTGCTATTTTTTTAGGCTTCAGTTACCTCCTCTCTATGCCTTTTGTTATCTTGAAAGCCAATAGCTCATTCACTCTTACAGGATGGATGCTGGGAGGTTTCATCACTGTACAAATGATAGGAAGTATTATAGGAAGTTCTCTTTTATGGAGAAAGATTCATAACTATGAAAAAATGCTTCTTCTCAGCTTTACTTTTATGATTATGGCTTTTATCATAGCCCTTTTTGCAAATAATATCTACTCCTATGCAGCTATATTTTTACTTTTTGGTATTGCATTTGACGGTTTTAGCATAAGCGGTATGAATCTTGTCATAGAGATAGCACCGGAAGAAAAAAGACCTACATATACTGCACTTCAGACAAGCATAACTTCAGTAGGACTGTTCTTTCCTATACTCGGTGGAGCCATATTGAAATATGTTCAAAACTATAGTGTAATTTATATAATTACTATAATACTTCTGTCCACGGGTCTGTTTTTGACATCAAGACTCAAAAATCCGGGTGACAAATAGGATAGTTTTACTCCTCTTTAAGATAAAATAGTATATATTTCTCTCAAGGAAAAAAAATGAAAGAGATTACGCTAGAAACAACTATAGCAGATTTATTAAACAATTATAAAGGGATGAAAGATACACTGATATCTATAAATCCAAAATTTAAAAAACTAAACAATCCGGTTTTGAGAAGAACTCTTGCTAAACTGGCAACAGTAAAACAAGCAGCTATAATAGGAGGTATGGACAGTGTTGAGCTTCTTAACAAGCTAAGAGTCTCAGTAGGTCAGGAACCTTTAAATCTGGAAAATAATAAAATTAGTATAGACGGAAAAACTCCGGACTGGACAAAAAAACTTCCAAAAGCTTCTATAAATGCCAATGAACTTTTGGATAAAGGAGAAAACCCTCTGGCTGTTGCTCATAAAATCCTCAAAGACATTGATGATAATGAAATAGTAGAGATAGTATCTGATTTCAGACCAGAACCTCTCATAGCAGAATTTATAGAGAAAGGTTACAGAGTATATACAAAAGAGTTAAGTAAAGACAACTTCTCTACAAAGATAATAACCCCTGCATTAAAAAAGACTTAAATTATCTTTACAAAGATTTTTCCATGAATTTTCTATATTGACTTGGGAACATTTCTGAAAATATTCCTTTGCCTCTTTATTCTTATTTAGTTTCATACTTATTTCACCTAAAAGATACAAAATCCTGATTTTTTCGCTATCTTTGATTTTTTTGGATAAAAGCTCAAGTGCTACTGACTTAGCCTCTTTGAGTCTGTTAAGCCTTTTTAAAGCTTCTATATATAAAAACTCTATATCAGGAGTAACTATATAGGCTTTTGTACTGTTTTGCAAGTTTATAGCTTTTCTTGCATATTTAACCAACAACAAATCATCCTGTCTGGAATTGGCATATTTTACTATTTTGAAATATATCTCTATATTATTTACATCCTTCGGAAAATTTTTTTCCAATATTTCTACTATTTTTAAAGCTTGCTTAAAGTTGTTCAATTTCATATATGAGTTAAAAAGATAGCTTAGATATTTGGCTTCAATTCTTTTCTTAAGAATTTTTGAAAGAGTAAAAAGATCATCTTTTAAACCTATTACATATCTATAGTTATGCAAATAATAGTTAACCTCCAAATCTCTTTCCAACCACCTAAGTCTGTTTTTTAGATTTTTATCTTTAAGATTTTTCTGGACCAACTCTTTGGATTTCTTATATCTCAAACTTTTTATAAGACATTTATAAAGCTCATCCTGATTTTTTACCTCACTGATATTTACATCATATCTTTCCAAAGTATTGACTGCTTTTTCGCAATCTTTCTGTTTTAGACTGAAATCTATAATCTCTTTGGCACTCTCTTTTATCAGATTCAAAACAGATGTAGAGTTGCTGTCAACAACTTTTTCCAACTGTTCCTTCATTTTCAAAACACTATCATACCTTTTTCCTTTATAGAGCAGTTTTGCTTTTTCTATCACCGCTTTATCGCTTATATCGTTATCATATTTCTTTATCAAAACATCATAATATTTCAAAAGTTTTGTAGTATTGTTTTCCTTAATCCTAAAAAAGAGAGAATCTAGTGCTTTGTTTACTTCATCTATATAAATACCGTCTTTATACTCTTTTTTGTATTTTTGGTAGGCTTCATATGCTTTATTAATTTTATTGGCCTTTGCATACCAATCTCCACTCTCTTTTAAAAGTATCTCTTTTCTCTCGTCAAATTTTTCTTTTATACTTTTATAAAGCAGTTCATTTATTGACGCTGCTATATCATACAAAGCATTGGATGCCAATTTTTTTGACAGTTTGTGTGATGCATCTATATCTTTTAAAAGATATCTCTTGTTTGCCTTTAAAACCTTTAACAGATATTCCCTTGCCTCGCTGATTTTCCCTTCACTGATTTTGGAGTTAGCCAACCTTATAGCCGCTTCAGAGGCAATATCCAAATCTTGTGCACTATAGAGTACATCTTCATATAATTTTACAGCCTTTTCTGTCTCATTTTTTGAATAAAGGGAGTCTGCAAAATAAAGTATAGCCTTTTTTGTAAATTTACTTTTTTCATGCTCTGTAACCAAAATATCCAAAAAATAGTTAGCATCGGAACTAGAACCGCTTTTCAAATAGTTTTTTGCAAGAATAAACAGTACTTCAGGAATATTCTCATCAGAAGAAAATTCTTTCATCCACAATCTTGCCAAAGTAATAATATCACTGCTTGTATATTTTTCTGCAACAGGCATAAGATTTTCATCTATAGATATATCCAGTGCTCTTAGTTTGTAAAGTTCCAATTCACTTCTGAAAATACTTCTAGGAAACTGTTTCAGTACTCTGTCAACATCTTTGATAGTACGGTCATACTCCTCTTTTTCAAACTCTTTTTGGATATCTATATAATAATTTATATCTTTTCCTCTGGCATATGATATAGGAGCACCGTTTAAATCAACAGGACCTATGGAAGGTCTTATATATTTATCATATGTAACAGGAAAATTTATCCCCTCTTCATCTTCATTTTCTCCAAAAGGAGCTTTGTTATAGAGCAGTATTACCCAATGATGTGTTTTATCCCTGCTGTATTCGCTTGTAACCTCTTTCTTATTATATAGATATTCATTGATAGGAATAATTTTCGATTTTACTTTAGGGTCTATCTTTATATAAAAATTTCGGTCTTTTTCCAAAAAGTCTATGGAGACAAGTCTTAAATCTTTTTTTTCCAAAGGAGTCTTCACAATTCTGTCAACACTGCATATATAACTCTTCTTGTCCAGGGGGAGAGGTATAGTCTTGCATTTGACATAGTCTGAATCTATGATATGCAGTACAGCATACGGAAGAGAATTTTCTTTGGCAGAATTAAGTATGATATTTAAAGCAAAAAGCTTTAAAGTTATCAAAATCAAAAAAATTATATGTTTCATGTATATATTATATCAAAAGAAGAGGAGTATATAAACTCCTCTTCTTTAAAAACCACTTGCTTGTATCAAACTTGTTACAATATTTAATATAGGTTCAACAAAAAATGAAGCAGTTATGGTAAAAAATGCGGCAATCCCAACCATAACCTTCAAAGGCGTGGAAGAGTTAGCTATATAAACACCTCCATCTTCACTGACAGGCTCTTTCATAAACATATATACTATTAATTTCATATAATAATAAACAGCTATGGCACTGTTTAAAACCATTATAACTGCCAATACCACATGTCCACTGTTAACTGCAGCACTGATAAGATATAACTTACCCCAGAAAACTGAGAAAGGAGGCATTCCTGCCAAAGCAAACATAAAAAGTCCCATCAGTGTTGCCATCATAGGAGATACTTTTACCATACCCGAAAATTTTGAAAACGGATGCTGATATCTTGTATCCCAAAGATTTTTTCTATTCCTTGCAATCCAAAGCATCATAAAAGCACCAAGATTTGTAAACATAAAAAGTATCCAGTATAAAAACAGAGCCGAATTTGCCTGAGTATTACCTATCATAATAGCCGCCATTGCAAAACCAGCATGGGAAATTGAACTGAATGCCAACATTCTCTTAACATCTTCCTGCACCAAAGCAGTTATATTTGCCAAAGTCATAGTCAAAACAGCCACAAAGAAAAGTATCTGCTCTACCCAGACTATATGGGAAGATAAAAGAATATCAAAAAATCTTATTGCTACGACAAACCCTGCAATTTTTGGAACTACAGACATATAACCGGCAAGTGGCGCCGAACTTCCCTCATAAACATCAGGTGTCCATGTGTGAGTCGGTACTATGGAGAGTTTAAATCCAAGGGCTATAAGCATAAAAACCACACCTGCCAAAACAGCCATTAAAGGTTGAAAATTTCTTGCAATCAAAACTTCTTGAATCACATTTAACTCTACACTCCCTGTCAACGCATAAAAAATCAAAGATGCCATAGTAAAAAAACCTGCTGCCAAAGCTCCCATGGTAAAATACTTTATAGCTGCTTCTATAGCTTTATCTCTGTTGTGCATTGCAACAAGTGTATAGAGTGACAAACTTGCTGTTTCCAATCCTATAAATATCATTATCAGATTATCACTGGCTACCATAAACTGAAAACCAACTATCATAAACAAAAACAGAGCATGATACTCTGCCATCTTGTACTCTTGAAAACGTTTACTGCTGAGAGAAGCCGGTATAAAAAGCAAAGATGCTATCAGTATAACCACCTGTGCCAAAATAGATATTCCATCTATAAGAATAACATCAAAAAAGCCTCTTTCCGGTCCGTTTATACCTATCACAGCACCCAAGTCCAGTAAAATAAACAAAAGAGCTATCATTGTATAAAAACTTCTGGAAAGATTTTTTGCAAACAAATCTATACAGATGATACTTAATGCTCCGAAAGCAAGTATTGCCATAGGAAGCAAGGAGGCTATATTCAGACTGGCTATATTGATTGAAATAGGCTCTAACATTACTTTGTACCTCCTATTTGATTTACTCTTATCAGCAACTCTTTCGTTTCAGGCAAAAGTGCTTTTTTCTCCATAAGAACTATCATTTTTCTAACACTCATATCAATAGTACTCAAAATCGGTTTCGGATAAACACCGAGTATTATAACCAACGCAACAAGAGGCACAAGTGCACTCAACTCCTTGGCATCCAAATCTTTCAGTTTTCTATTCTCTTCATTTGTAACTTCTCCGAAAAATGCTCTTTTAAACAAAACCAACATATAAACAGCACCTAAGATAATACCGCTTCCTGCAAAAAGAGTCATAATCCAGTTAACTTTGTAAAAACCAAGAAGGCTCAAAAACTCTCCTACAAATCCTATAGTAAGAGGCAGTCCTACCGAAGCCATCAAAACTATACCGAATATCGTTGCATATCTTGGCATAACTGTTGCCAATCCCCCAAATTCATCAATCATCTTTGTATGTCTTCTGTCATAAATAACACCAACCAGCATAAATAGAGCTCCACTGACAACTCCGTGACTAAGCATCAAAAAGATAGAACCTGTAATGCCTTCTACATTTAAAGCAAATGTTCCAAGTATCACTATACCCATATGTGATATGGAACTATAGGCAATTACCTGTTTCATATCCTCCTGCGCATAAGCCACCATAGCAGCATATATAACCATTATAATGGCAATTACTGCTATAGGATAGAGGAAATAAACACTGGCATCAGGGAAAAGAGGCAATGAAAATCTTATAAATGCATAACTACCCATTTTAAGCATTACTGCGGCTAACATAACAGAACCGATTGTCGGCGCCTGGCCATGAGCATACGGCAACCATGTATGAAAAGGAAACATTGGAACTTTTACGGCAAATGCCAAAAAGAATGCCCCAAAGAGCCACAGTTGAGTATTAAAAGGAAGTACCAAAAGATGCCAGTCAGGTACGGCAAAACTCCATGTTCCAGTAGCTATATAATACTGATAACCAAGATATAAAACACCTACAAGCATAAGAGCCGAACCTGCAAATGTATATAGAAAAAACTTGATAGCTGCATAGATTCTCTGTCCGCTCCCCCATGCACCTATAATATAAAGCATTGGTATCAAAGAGAGTTCCCAAAATATATAAAAAAGTATAACATCAAGGCTCAAAAATACCCCAACCATCGTCATCTCCAAGAATAGTATGGAAACAACAAGATTCTTTAACTCTATTTTTATATTTAATGCTATCAAAGCTACCAAAGTCATAAAAGTAGATAAAATAACCAAAAACAGAGAAATCCCGTCAACACCAAGATAGTAACTGACTCCAAATTGACTTATTAAAGGAAAGTACTCTACAAACTGATAACCCGCATTTGAAGAGTCATAAGCAATCCACAATATGATAGAGAGAACAAACTCAATACCGGCCACACTGATACCATACGCTTTTACACTGTCTTTGTTTACTGTAAAACCAAAGATTCCGGCTATCAATGGGAAAAATATAATTAATGATAAAATATGTTCCATCCCTATCTCCTACATTACTGGTCTATAAAAAATTGCTAAAGCCAATAGCACAACGATTCCTACGACCATCCACTTTAACATATCTGAAAGATTACCGCTTTGCATCTTTCTGCTCTTTTCTCCGCTGGAGTATAAAACTTTTGCAATCAAATCAACACTGAAATCTATAATTTTGACATCTATCTGTTTCCAGGCAAATTTTGATAAAGCATAATAAGGGTTCAATACTGCTTTTTTATAAAAATCAGGTATATAATACTGATTTATAAGCAATTTATAAACTCCGCTTTTTTCTATCTCTTTGCTGAATCCACCGTTTCTATACTTATAAATTGCAAACAAAACTCCACCTATAGCTATACTTGATGTTGCCAAAATAAGCATCATCTCAACACTGTGAGAAAGATGCAATTCATACTTGCTTAAAAGCTCTGTTGTAAACTCTTCAAAAGAGTGCTCAAAAAATCCCGCAACAATGGAAAGTATCCCAAGAGGCAACAATGCCCATAAAACAAAAGGATATGTTTCATGAGGATGAAAACCTAGTTTTTTATGAACTTTTTCTCCAAAAAATACAAGCATAACAAGTCTAAAACTATAAAATGCAGTCATTCCAGCCCCTATAAAGAGTGCAAACCACAAGAAATAAGCTCCTTCGTTAAATGCAGCAGCCAAAATCATATCTTTTGAGAAAAATCCGGCAAAAGGATAGATACCACAAAGTGCGACAGAAGCCACACTCATCAAAATAGCAGTTGCTTTCATACTATCATACAATCCGCCCATTTTCTTTATATCCAACTCATCATCCATAGCATGCATCACATTTCCTGCACCCAAGAAAAGAAGCGATTTGAAAAACGCATGGGTCATAAGATGGAAAAGTGCTATCCAGTATGCCCCAAGTCCGGCAGCCACAAACATATAACCAAGCTGTGAAAGAGTAGAGTAAGCGATAATCCTCTTTAAATCTCTATTTACCAAAGCCATACTTGCTGCAAAAACTGCTACAAAAGCACCCAAAGAGGCTATGATATATCCTATATTTGGAATCAAAGAGTATAATTCGCTGGCTCTAATAACAAGATAAACACCGGCTGTTACCATCGTAGCAGCATGAATAAGTGCCGAAACAGGAGTAGGTCCTTCCATAGCATCAGCCAACCAGGTATGAAAAGGAAATTGAGCCGATTTTCCCATAGCGCCTATGAACAAAAATGCACCTATCGTTGTAACTATCACAGGATTTGCCTGAGCTATATGAGAAAATACATAATCATAGGAAAATGTACCAAACTGCCAGTATATTAAAAACAGTCCCATAAGCATTCCAAGGTCTGCTACTCTATTCATAATAAAAGCTTCATTTGCTGCCCAAGAAGCAGAGTGTTTTTTATACCAAAAACCGATAAGTCCCCAAGAACAAAGCCCAACACCTTCCCAACCTATAAACAATCCTACAAAATTATCACTCATAACTAAAATAAGCATTGAAAAAACAAATGCGGAAAGCCAGGCAAAAAATCTGTTAAATCCCTCATCGTGAGCCATATAACCTATAGAGTAAATATGAACCACCGTTGAAACCAGAGTTACCGTTACCATCATAATAACAGATACATTATCAACTACAAAACCAAAAGGCAACTGTAAATTTCCTGCAACTATCCAATCCATCATCTTTACATGTAAAGCACCGTTTTCATGTACTTCCAGAAGAAGCATAAAAGAACTTACAAAAGATACCGCCAAAAGGAGGGATGTCACTATACCTGTTATAATGTTTTTTTTCTTCGCTGTAAACAATGAAGCAAACAAAGAGCCAATAAGCGGTGCAAAAAGTGCTATATATAAATATTTTTCCATACTCTATCCCTTCATCATCATTATGCTGTCCAAGTCAATAGACCCGCTTCTTTTATACCAAAGAACCAAAAGTCCCAGACCTACTGCAACCTCACTTGCTGCCACCGCTATAATAAAAAATGAAAATATCTGTCCACTTAAATCTCCATAAAATTTGGAAACAGCAACAAAACCTATATTTACAGCATTTAGTAAAATTTCTGTAGAGAAAAAGAGCATCAAAAGATTTTTTCTTCTTATAACTCCAAGTATTCCTATGGAAAAAAGAATTGCGCTTAATATCAAATAGTGTGTTAATGTTAACATTATAAAATCTCCTTTTCATCATCAGGCTTAAGCTCCATCTTCTTGCTGACAAGTACAATTCCCGCTATCATGGCAACCAACAGCATAATTGCCGCCAATTCAAACTGTACCAAATATTTGGTAAACAGAATCAGACCCAGAGTCTGTATATTGCCAAGTCCTTCTATACTGGGATATATAGCCTGCACTTTTGTAGAATAAATAGGTGCCAAAAATATAAACAAAATGAATATTGCAGAAAGAAAAGAGAGAGTATATACGATTTTTTCATATCTTATATCTTCTTTGACATCTCTGGTTGTGTCAAAAAACATCATACCAAATGCATATAGGGCCATAACCGCACCAGTATATACGACTATCTGCACAACTCCCAAAAACTCAGCATCCAACAAAAAGAAAAAACCGGATATAAAAATCATACCTCCGGCCAATGCACTCATGGCATAAAGAGCATTTTTACTCATCACAACAATGCCAAACATACCAATTACTAATGCCGAAAACATATAAAATGCTATTACTTCAAACATATCCTACCTCAATACGCTAATGGTGTTTTTTTAATAAATCTATCTGCATTTTTACTCAATGAGCCAAAACCAGAAAACTCTTTTTGTTTTTTTGCCTTAAACAAATCCAATGGTGTCAGCAAATCTTCTTTCAAACCGAAATGAGCTCTCTGCTCACTTGCATGCTCATAATCACTGCCGTGCACAATAGCAAGTTCAGGACAAACTTCTGCACAATATCCACAAAATATACATCTACCAAAATTTATACTGTACTCAGTCACAACTTTTCTGCTGTTTTCATCTATTTTGGTATCCATCCTTATACAGTTGGCTATACATATCTTTTCACAAAGTCCACATCCTATACATCTTTCATTTCCGCTCTCAAAAAGTCTCAAAAGTCTGTGAATAGCTCTGTATCTTGAAGACATTTGCAATTTTTCTGCAGGATACTGAAGAGTATGGGTATCAAATTTTATCATCTCTCTCAAAACTATCCAAAGCCCTACAAAAAGCTCACCTTTCAATGTTCTTTTTACAACTCTTTTAAAACTCTCCCAACCGTTTTTAGGTTTTTCTTCACCGTCAAAATAGATATA
>CAYRRJ010000009.1:0-15641 GCA_964426645.1 uncultured Campylobacterales bacterium
GACGAAATTATACACCACTAATCCTTTGAGTTCCCTTAGAAAAATGAGAGTTTTTACAAACCTTCTATTAATATTTATTTTTTGTTAACTCTCCTACTATATAATTGCTTTCAAAATTAGCTTGATAAAGTTTTGTTTTTCAGGCAAAATTATACTTGAATCTCTGTGATACCTATCAACTATCACAGAGAATTAACAAAAAATTAAATTAAAATTATCTAAATAGGAGGATAAATATGGGATTATACGATAGAAACTATATTTCTCAAAAGGATGCTTCATATGAAAATGAAGCTTATTCTACACAATCTAAAAGTTCACTTGGAATTTTTATAAAACAGACATATCAACTCTTTGCGGCTTCTTTACTGGCTGCTAGTGCAGGAGCATACCTGGGACTTGGTATGGCAGCTACTATAGCAAGTTGGTACTGGGGTCTTGTAATATTGGAATTTATATTCCTTTTTGGGTTGTATGCTGCCAAAAAAACAGCAGGTCTAAATCTTATAATGTTATTTGGATTTACTTTTATAAGTGGTCTTACAATAGTTCCTCTTCTTAGTCATATACTGGGAATGGCAGGTGGTGCCGGTATAGTTGCCAATGCTTTTATGTTGACCACCGTAGCCTTTGGCTCACTCTCCGTATTTGCTATGAATACAAAAAGAGATTTTAGTGCCATGGGCAAAATGCTTTTTATAACATTGATTGTTATAGTTGTTGCTGGACTTATAAATATATTTTTGGGAAGTCCTGTTTTGCAACTTGCGATTGCAAGTATAAGTTCTATACTTTTTAGTGCTTTTATACTTTATGATACACAAAACATTATAAGAGGTGCTTACGAAACTCCGATAGAAGGAGCAATAGCTCTATATCTTGATTTTCTAAATCTTTTTATATCTTTACTTCAAATTCTTGGGATTTTTGGAGGAAGTGACGACTAAAACAGAAGAGGGAATTTTCCCTCTTCTAAAAGCGTAATGTGAAAAAACCGCTAATATGTGAGCAACAACCTGTTGCATTCACGGTTATCAAGATGGTACATTACCGCTGTCGCTAGCATAGTTGTAGAGGAAGTCATACACATGTTTAGCATATTTCTTCTTAAGTGGCTTCTTAACTTTAGGACAGATTTTCACTATCTCGTCGTTAAGCTTACCAGCTTCGAAGATTGCCTTCCACTCAGCTTGTTTATGCTTCTTAGCCAAAACTGCACCATTGAAACCACAAGGCTTTTTTAATTTTTTGATAATTATTTTTTGACCTTTTGTGGCATCAGCAAATGCACTTGTGCTAACCAAGCTTAAGCCTACAACTGCTGCAAATAAAAGTACCAGCAGTTTTTTCATTGTTTTCTCCTTTCATAAGATGTATATTCTTAAATAGAATATATGATGTAATTATACAAAAAAAAAGTGAAACTAATGTGAAATTCACATTAGTTTCATAGAATCAGTGTGTATCTCTCAATTCTGAAACACTAAGAAGAGTATTGACAATCTTATATACTGCCAACACTACCCCAAAAGAACCTATAACTATAAATACTTCTGCCATATGAGGCCACTCATAATTTATGCTCTTTGCAATTGCATAAAAATCATATTTCTCATATCCTACACCAAACCTGTCAGACAATGGATTGGCATTTCCTCCATAAACAAACAGATATCTACCTATATATCCTCCTACTATTGTGAAAATAGAAGCAAATACAACATTTGAAGGCTTACCTTTTCTAAAAGTGAGCAAGAAAGGAAGAGTCATAGTTAAAAATATATAACCACCGAAGTATGCCCATTTAAAAGGTCCAAAAAGGATAATAAAAGCCCATGATTTATCAACCATAAGATATGCCAGAACTTCATAGGCACCCAAAACAGTGATAAAAAACAGCATCGCTTTTCTAATAGTTTCCATTAAATCATTATATATAGGAGATTTTTTATAATCAAAAAAAGCATATATACCCATAATGCCCAAAGAGGATACAAATGCAGAGATAATAAAATAAAATGTAAGTACAGGAAATTCCGTCCACAAATGTCTTGCAACATTCATCGAAAACAGTTTTGCCTGTATAAAATACTCTACAATATCTACACCTACACTAAGAAGCAAAACAGGAACTGCAAGTCTTTTGGCCCACTCTCTTTTGTTGGTTATAAGAAGGTATATCTCAAATAAAACAAACGGTATATATGTAAAATACAAAGGCAACATAAGCCACATTCCCGCATTGAAATTAGGAGATGTAAACATGCTTAACATATTTAACATATTCAAGTCCGTAGCAATTGTAAACAACCCCGCAAAAACCATAGAAAGACCAAGTGTCATAAATCCGGCTGCCGCTTTTGCGACTACTTCTATTTTCATAAGCTCAGCCAAAGCTACCAAAAATATAATACCGCTTCCTGTATAAATCATATACATATAATTCACAATAAAAAGCGTCCATGGATTTTCACGACTTACTTCACCCACATGTCCGAAAACAGCCTCTTTCATAGCCTCTATAAGCTCGGGATTGGTCGGGTCAAGCCCTGCAGCGTGAGCATTTGCAACTATACTAAAATATCTCTCATCAAATGCTTCATATATGCCATATACCCCCACAGCAAGTAAAGCATAAGCTATAAGCATAGCTTTGTTGAACAACAGTTTGAAGATGCTGACTTTGTTTATCTCAAGTCCAGCTATTATGATTTTTTCCATGCTTTACTCCTTTTTGCTTTTACCTGATCATATAGTGGTTTAATCTCATCCCATGTATGAATTTTAGTATTTTTCCCGACTGATTGTACCAAATAACTCTCATCTTCTTCAGGCACAAGATAGAAAAGTTTAGGAATAGTTCCTTCACTCTCTTTTTGAAAGAAAAATTTTCTCTTTTTGAGAAGCTGTACCAAGTCACTGTTTTCATCATCCAAATCACCAAAGAGTCTTACTTTTGTAGGACAGGTGGCTTGACATGCCGTTGTTCCAAACTCATCAATTCTATGATCACAAAATGTACATTTGTCAACTGCTACCACAGTATCATCAACAAATCTTGCATCATACGGACAGGCTTCCATACAACCTTTACACAATATACATTTTTCCTGATCAACTTTTACTATTCCGCCATCAACAATATGACTTGCATTGGTCGGACAAACACTTACACAGGGAGCATCAAGACAATGGTTACACTGAGAAGGATAAAGGTTTACAAAAGGTTTTCCAAAAATTGTTCCTTCGGTAACTCCAACCCAGATTCTCTGTTTGTCAGCACCCAACTGAACACCGTTCTCCTCTTTACATGCCACTTCGCACGCTTTACAGTTTATACAGTTTTGATAATCTAGTGCCATTGCATAATTCATGATTACACCTTCCTTATATCAACAATAGTATCATGCATAATAGCACTACCAAAAACAGGTTCAATTTTATCTTCGATAATCTCATTGTCACTTGCTCCTGTTCTTTGAGCAAATGTCAAACCTGTTGATTTAGCACCAAATCCATGAATATAAAAAACAACTTCAGGCAGAATTTTAGGAGTAGGATATGCTTTTATTCTGATTTTTCCTACTTTACTTGTTACTTCCACCTCATCACCAAAACCAATACCTCTTTTTTCAGCTTCTTTATCATTTATCCATATATAATTTTCTTTCATAAGCTCCAGAAGCATTATGTTGTTTTGGGTTGCATCCTGGGTAAATTGAGCATGTCTTCCACTTACAAATTTAAATTTACCTTCAGGTACTCTTACATACTCTTCATCTTTCCATGTAGGCATAGGATCTATACCTTTCTTCTTCATACCGGCAAGATAACACTCTACTTTCTTACTTGGTGTTTTAAAGTCTCTTTTCAACTCTGCTATATCTTGAGGATTTATACAATTATCATGTAGATAATCATCAGGGCTTATTCCCTCTTCTTCCAATTTTGCAACCGAATAGTTTTTCTTGCCAGCAGGATAATACTGATGGGTGTTTTTGTTGATTTCCTTAAAGTATTCATCCATTTTAGGATAATAAACGCCTTTGGCTCTTAACTCTTCCCATGCTTTTTCTCCGTATTTTCCTACAAACATCTTTTTGTTTATCTCTTCTTGAGATTCTTCAAAAGCATCAGCCAAATCAAAACCATTCTCTTTATAATACTCCTCTATCTCCTCAGGCTTCATATCTGCAGTATCATCTTGAACATCTTCATCATATTTTTTTGTTATTTCCCAGAGTGGTTTAGAAAGTTTTTCTGCCAATCCTTTCATAATCTCTATGACAGGTTTTGTCTCATACATAGGATCTACAACTTTTTGGCGAAGAACAATAGCCGGTTCAACTCCACCAAAAGACTTGATAGGATCTTCTCTTTCCAGATATGTACACTCAGGTAAAATCACATCAGCCATCATGGCGGTATCACTAGGCATTGTATCTATAACAACAACCAAATCCAGCTTTTCAAACATTTCTCTTGTTTTTGCAGTATTTGGAACTGAAAGCATAGGATTTTGCTTATATACAAACATTCCTCTTACAGGATACGGAGTATTACCGTCAGCAACCATATTTCTCCATGCTATCCATGAACCACTGGCTCCGATAACCGCTGCAGCATCTTTTTCTATCCTCTCTTCGGCCTGGGCATACATAGGTATATTTATCTCATGTGATTCAAGAGGCAGTTTTTTCCCAAATACGATTCCGCCTTTTATATCTATACCGCCTCCAAGCGCTGTAAATATAGCCTGGGCACGGCGAAGTTGGAAATCATTTGCAGCCCAAGTACTTCTTCTGCCCTGATAATAAACAGACTGTGGCGCATTTTGCATAAATTCTCTGGCAATCTTTCTTATGTCTTTGGCAGGAATACCTGTTATTTCCTCAGCCCACTCAGGGGTATATCCTTTGCCTAAAACATGTTCTTTGTATTCTTCAAAATTATTAAAGTTTTTCTTTACAAATTCTCTGTTGTAAAGCTTTGCTCTTATGACCTCATGAGTCAAGGCCAAAACAAAAGCCAAATCGGTACCAGGCTTTATAGCAAGATATGTATCGGCATGAATTGCTGTATTTGTAAATCTTGGATCTACAACTACAAGTTTGGTACCTCTGCCTCTGGTTCTTTTAAAAAGGTCCATGGTATCAGGAGTTACAATAGCCTCTGCACGATTTGCACCTGCCATAATAACATATTTTGCATTCTCCAAATCTGCCTGACCGTAACCACCAATGGTTAAAGCATACCCTGAAACTGTTGTCTGCAAACATATTGAAGCATGGTTGATAAAGTTAGCAGAACCAAACTTGTCTCCCATAAATGTTTTATAGGTATGTTCTGCCATACCTTCTCCTGCACAAAAACCTATACAGGAGCGGTTGTCTTTTTCTTCATCCAGTATTTTTACCAGTTTCTCTTTTATGAACTCATAGGCTTCATCCCATGTTGCTCTTTTATATTTACCGTCCCCTCTTTTACCTATTCTTATAAGAGGATATTTTAATCTATCGGGATCATACAAAGCATGAATTCCGGCATTTCCTCTTGCACAAAGCATATTTTTTGATTTAGGGAAATAAGGGTTGGGATCCAGTTTTGTCACTACACCGTTTCTGACCTGTGCAACTGCAGCACACTTGTTGACACACATTTCACAAAGAGTTGGAACTTTCTTCATCAGCTCATTATCAGCCTTTTTGGTATCGGCCAATATACTTGTTGAACTGAGTGCTGTTCCTCCGACTACACTCAGGGCAACACTGCCTTGAAGAAATCTCCTTCTTGAGATCTCTACTTTCATATTTTTCTCCATTTTAAGGATATTCCAAAAGAGTATCTTCCGAAAATACCCATTTGTTGACATAATTTTAATAACTTTTCTTTATAATTTTATTAAAAAAATTGTGTTATATAAGAAAAATTTATCAAAAAATCACGCCAACTACTGAAAACAGGGAGATATGAAAAATATAAAAAATTTTATATATTATATGCAAAAGGTTAAATAAATTTAAATAAAATCTATTATTTTCTATAAAAAGTTAAAAAGTTAAAATTTTTAACCTTATGGGCTGTATAAAAATAATTTAAAATAATTTTTATACAGAAGAGAGAAACAATACTTCAAATTCAAGATAATCAAGAGAATAGTTTTCTATAAGATTTTTTACCTGTCTGTATGAAAGCCTGGCTTCTCCTCCGCTGACCCCACTTCTTTTTATATATCTGAATTTTGATATATTATCTGCAAAATACAGTCTGTATTTTTGAATTTCATATTCAATATTCCAGTAACAGGATATCTTATCAACCAACTTTTGAGCATCCGGCAAAAAGCTTTCCTGTTGACTTACCCTATATATGGTTTCAAATGTACCGTCTGTAAAAATTGCAAATGAAATATCCCTTGAGAGCTCTTTTATGTGTATCAGAATATTATCAAAATTTTTTGACCATTGTAATGCAGAAGATGAGAAAGTAATATCAAAAGGAGAATACTTTTTTAAATCTTCATAAAGATGTCTATCATCAAAATCTCTGTTAAATACAACTGTTTTCTTCGTATTGGGATGAAGCTTACACATCTGCTCAGAGGCATCTACTCCGACAAAAGTTTCAATTTTCCAATCTATACTTTTATATACCGATCCCGTTCCACATCCCAAATCCAAAATTTTTTTATATTCAACCCCTCTTTTTTTAGTATTTTCAATAACTTTTTTTGCAACCTTTTTTTGAATATTTGTATATTCGTCATAGGAAGTTGCCCTTTTTGAAAACTCTTTTATATGTTTTTTGATTTTCATAGCTAAATTTTACTCTTTTTTTAATATTTTTAGGGTATAATCGCGGATTATACAATAATTAGCATAATTTCTAAATAATTATTGAATTCAAACAAAAGGATAACTTGATGACCCAAACTCTGTTGGTCTTACAATTTATATTGGCAGCTGTTTTGACAATCGCCATACTCTTACAAAAAAGTTCATCTATAGGCCTTGGTGCATACAGTGGAAGTAACGAATCACTTTTCGGTGCAAAAGGACCTGCCGGATTTATGGCAAAATTCACTTTTATAGTGGGATTGGTTTTTCTGTTGAACACTTTGGCTCTTGGATATTTTTACAATCAGGAGAAAAAAGTTTCAATAGCTGAAGAAATTAAGGTTGAAAAACCTGTAGTTCCTCAAAAACCTGTTGAGAAGAAAGCTCCTGAAGCTCCAAAAGCACCTACAACAAAGTAAAGTATGAAGTCTCTTCTGCTGTTACTTATATCTGTGATGACACTATGGAGCGATGCTCATATATTTGTCTATCACAGATTTGGTGACGACAGACATCCCTCAACTAATACCAGCACAAAAGAACTTATAAAAGAATTTGAATTTTTTAAAAAAAACAACTATAAAGTTGTTCCTCTGGAAACACTTGTAACCAAAATAAAAAATCAGGAAAATATCCCTGACAATTGGATAGTACTGACTATAGATGACAATTTTAAGAGCTTCTATCGCAACGGTTTTGAAATTTTTAAAAAATACGGATATCCCTTCTCAATGTTTGTATATGTGGAAGCTACACAAAAAAAATATCCTGATTATATGAGTTGGAAAGAGCTAAAAGAGATATCACAGTACGGCTCTTTGGAGTTTCACTCCTATTCGCATCCTCATATGACTTACAAAACTGACAAATTTCTTGAAAACGATTTCAAAAAAGGCTTGGAGATTTTTCAAAAAAACCTTGGATTTACTCCAAAGTATTTTTCTTATCCTTACGGCGAATACTCAAAAAGAGTAAAAAATATAGCAAAAAAATTTGGTTTTGAAGCGATCATAAATCAAAACATGGGTGCAATAGGAAAAAACAGCACTGTTTACAATCTGGACAGAAATGCTTTGGTTGGTAAAAGCAATCTTCCTTATTTTTTAAAGTTCAGACATTTGGATGCCAAATGGATAGAACCAAAAACCTATCCAAAGAACTCTCTTTTGAAAACCTTACATGTAAAGCTTAAAGACCGTATAAAAAAAGCTTCTATATATGTAAGCCATTACGGTTGGTTTACAGAAAACATAAACAGTAATGAAATAAAACTGGATATAAATAAAAAATTGAAAAACGGCAGATACAGAATTATAGTTTCTACTAAAAATATGATTTCAACAAAACTACTAATAAAGGATAAATATGGAACTGAATGAAATATACTCATCACAAAAAGAGCATATAGAAAAAACTTTGGCCTCTCTAAAGAGAGATTTTATGACTATCAGAAGCGGAAAAGTATCTACATCTGTTTTGGATAATATAAAAGTGGATTATTACGGTACGCCTACTCCACTTAACCAGGTAGCCACTATTTTAGCAAGTGATGCTACCACCATCAGTGTAACACCATGGGAGAAAAACCTCCTAAAAGAGGTAGAACATGCCATAGCTTCGGCAAATATTGGTGTAAATCCCAATAATGACGGAGAGAGTATAAAACTTTTCTTTCCTCCTATGACAGTGGAACAGAGAAAAGAGGGCGCCAAACAAGCAAAAGCTATGGGCGATAAAGCAAAAATAGCTATCAGAAATATAAGAAAAGATGCAAACGACAAAGTAAAGAAACTTGAAAAAGATAAAGAGATAACAGAAGACGAAGCAAAGAAAGCCTATGACGAGGTACAAAAGATTACCGATGAAGGTGTAAAGCAGGTTGATAATCTGGTAAAAGAGAAAGAAGCCGAGATTTTAAAGATATAAATATGAATATAGAACAAATTTATAAAGATGCAAATGCCCTTCTGGAAGGGCATTTTATATTGAGCAGTGGCAAACATTCAAAATACTATCTGCAAAGTGCCAAAGTTTTGGAAAATCCAAAAACTGCACAACTGCTCGCAGAAGAGTTGGCAAAGCAGATAAAAAGCTCTTCTGTAAAGATAGATACAGTCTGTTCTCCTGCTCTTGGCGGAGTACTAGCAGGATATGAATTGGCCCGAGCCCTTGGTGTTAGATTTATATTTGCAGAAAGAGTTTCCGGAGAGATGTCTATAAGAAGAGGCTTCGAAGTAAGAAAGAATGAGAATATTCTAATCTGTGAAGACATTATAACAACCGGGGGGTCTGCACTAGAAGCGGCAAAAGAGGTGGAAAGGCTTGGCGGAAAAGTTATAGCTTACGCCGCACTTGCAAACAGAGGCTTCTGTCAGAGAAAAGGAAGTAAAAAAAAGCCTTCTTCTACATGTAAACTTCCAAAAAACATACCGTTTTTTGCACTTGAAGATTTCAGCTTTGAAATATATAACAAAGAAAATTGTCCTATGTGCAAAGAGGGAACAGAGGCTTACAAGCCGGGTAGCAGAGGAAACTAGATTGAGCAGGTGGAGAGATATAAAACAGGGTAAAGTTTCAAAAGAAAACAAAAGAGAAAAACCTACACCGAAAATCTCTCCCTTACATGTAAGATTCAAAGCGTTCATAACAGATACTTTTCTGATTCTCATGCCCATTATGTACATAGTTTTTTATGCCATAATGGGTTCAAGAGAAGGTTTCAAAGAACATATGCTTCAAGGATGGATATATATACTTGTTCCGCAGATTGTTATAGTTACACTTTTTTTATACTTCAAAAATCAGACACCGGGATATAAAGCTTATAATATAAAACTTATGACAATCAAAATGCAAAAACCGAGTTTCTTTCAAGTATTTGCAAGAACTATACTCTTTAGTATCTGTACATTTTTGATAATTCCTCTTTTTTATCCTTTTTTTCAAAAAGACAAACTCTCTATCCATGACCTGATAACCAAAACCATTCCTCTCCAAATAGATGAATAATTCCGTTTTTATAAAAATTTCTGCTTTTTTCTTTTTCTATTTTGCCGCTACGGCTGTATTTGTAGTTTTTTTTCCAAAAGTTATGCAGATGACAGGATATACTCCCACCCAAATAGGTATAATCTTTTCCATAACTCCTCTTATGAGATTTTTACTCCCCTTTCTCTTTTTAAAACTCTTTAAACTGACAAAAAAAATATACTATACTGCCCTTGTTTTTTCATTATTTGCCATACTCTCTTTTTATATAACCATTCATAACTTTTATCTTTTTATTATTTCAAATATACTTCTAGGTCTTTGTCTGAGTATAATTCTTCCTTTTGTGGAAACACATGCACTTGGATATTTGAAAAAAGAGAGATTTGGTAGAGCCAGACTGTTCGGCTCTTTGGGTTTTATGATAACAGGTATAATTCTGGCAAAAAATCTTGATACTTATATAGTAGGAATACACTATTTGAGTATTTCTGCTTTTTTGGTTTTACTATCAGGTATTCTGGCAATTGAAAGTGAAAACAGAAGAAATGAAATCTCCGACAATATAGAAAAATTTGAATTCGGCAAAACACTTCTTTTGTGGATAAGCCTCTTTTTAAATCAGATGAGTTTTGGAATATTTTATAACTTTTTTACACTTTATGAAACACAAAGGGGTATCTCCTTGGAAACAGTAAGTTATCTGTGGGCATTTTCAATTATCTGTGAAATGCTTTTTTTCTATTTTCAAACACCTCTTCTTAAAAAATTCAATCTTATACATCTGATTATGACAGGAGTCTTTTTTACCCTGATAAGATGGCTTATTCTCTACATGTTTCCAAGTTCTCTGCCAATGCTATATCTTTCCCAGTCACTACATGCAATCGGTTTTGCCCTTCATCATACTGCCGCTATAAGCTATCTATACAAGATATATGAACAGAAGAAGCTGGCTTCACAGTTTTATTATGGTTTGTCTTTCGGACTTGGAGGATTTTTAGGCTCAATATTTGCCGGTTTTTTATATGGAAAATATATTTTTTTATATGCTGCTATTATATCAATGCTCTCTTTTATGGCTCTTATCAATCAGCCAAAACAAAATTTCTAAAATATATAGCCTCTACTTCATATCCGAATTTATCATAAATTATATCTTTTACTTCCTGTTTGAACTTTTCTTTCCCTTTTTCTGTTTCCAACTCATCACTGTTTTTCGTAGCACTGTACCTCAAAACCAAATCTCTTATATATGATATATTTTTTTCTATATCTTTCTTTGCACTTACACTGTTCATTTTCAAGGACAAATCTGCTTTCATATACTTATATTTACCTCCACGAAGATTTATCAATACACCATCCAAAGGAACTTCTGTGGGGTCTGTTCCCCGCGTAGAGGACGAATTATCACTTCTGGCTACAGTTTGTCCAAATTTTTTATAATTTGTGCTGGTACTCTTATCGCCATATATAAAAATATACACTATAAAATATATTAATGCTACCGAAATTATAACTGCAATAGATATCTTTAAAACTTTTGTACCATTCATAAACATAATCCCTTAATATTTTGTCCAAACTCTTCTGTTTAAATCCAACTCTCTTACTATATCGACCATAAAACTTAAAATTTCAAAATAACCTTTAATCTCTTTGATATCTGTCACCCTCTTATATATTTTAGGTTCAAAAACAGGTGTATCAAAACTTACAGCTATATATATTTTTGAATTAATAAAACTGATAGAAACGGGTCTTTTTAACTTTCTTTTGTAAAGCAAAATTTTTTCCATTAGAGAATTTGAAAGTATATATCTGGCTTCAATCTGATCTGTAGAATATACCACAAACTCTTTTTCAAACAGAGGATTGTCCATCTTAACAAGTTCCATTTTTTCTCTTACACTAAAAGATTGAATGAAATGGGCAAATGATCCGAAAATATTTTCTATATTATCAGGCAGTACAACTGTTTTCCCACTAAAATTTTTATTAAAATCTCCTACAAAGAAGAGTCCCCTGAAAACAGTAACTTTTCTTTTTCTGTTTTTTTCCTCATACTCTTTTTGAGTATGAATCTCCGAAAACTGTAAGCTTACACCATCTATTTTACCTTTCACCAAATCACTGCCGGAATAATCATCTATACTCCTGTCAAAAAGAGAACTCAAAAAATACTCTGATGAAGATATATATCCGCTTCTTTCATACTTCAGAGATTTATCTATAAAACCAACTAATTTCCCTATAACCTCATCTTTGAACAAAACTGTAAAATCTTTTGTCTCCATCCTGTACACAAATAAAAAAATTGAAGCAGGAACAATAATATAAAAAGAAAGAATCTCAAAACTTGTAAAGGCAAATTTTCTTGTAAGAAACAGTGTTATAAGTGAAAGTAAAACGAGGATAAACAGAACTGTTTTAAGTTTCTTGTATATGACCTCTCTTTTTTTTTCAAGAAGAATCAAATCAGGATAAATCTCTTCATAAAAATAGTCTATCAAAGAGGAAAGTTTTTTCATTTCTCATCAAAAAGAGCTTTTACATCAACATTTTTTCTCTCATTATCCTCAATTTCAAAAAGATGTTTTCGTCTGTATCCCAAATAGTTCGCAACTATATTGGAGGGAAACATCTCAATAGCATTGTTATAATCCGTCACTGCTTGATTATATGCTCTTCTAGCGGCACTCAACTGCTCCTCTATCTCATTTAGAGAATGCTGTAAATGAAGTAAATTTTCATTTGCTTTGAGTTCAGGATAGTTTTCAACAGCTATCATAAAAGAGCCTAGCATTGATGTCACTTTTTTGTCAATATCTATCTTTTTGTTACTGTCTTTGGTGTTTAGTGCCTGAGAACGAAGAGCCGTAATATCTTCCAAAATACTTTTTTCATGCTCCATATACTCTTTTGCCGTTGCAACCAAAGAAGGAATAAGATCATATCTTTTTTTGAGTATGGCATCTATACTGCCAAATATATTTTCAACCTGGTTTTTTTTTGAAACCAAAGAGTTATAGATAAAAATAACAGTTAAAACAACTACTCCAACCACTATCATAAAAGTCTGCATTATAACTCCTTGGCCACTAAAATTATATACCAAAAAAGGAAAAGAGCTTACATGTAAAGAATCTAAGCTTTATCCCGCTTTGTCGCTCTTTTTTCTATTATTTCTCGCAAATCCCGAATAAAATCCAAAATTTGCTCAATCACTAAAGCTTCGCCTCTCGGCGAGAAAAGAAAAAGAGCTTACATGTAAAGAATCTAAGCTTTATCCCGCTTTGTCGCTCTTTTTCTTTTGGTTGCATCAAGTTCTCTTTTGCGGATACGGATAGATTCAGGAGTCACTTCTACAAGCTCATCATTTTCTATCCACTCCAAAGCTAGTTCAAGATTCATATCTCTTGGAGGAACAAGTTTGATAGCCTCATCCGCTCCACTGCTTCTTACATTGCTAAGTTGTTTTCCTTTTATAGGATTGACATCCAAATCATTAGGACGAGAGTGCTCTCCTATTATCATTCCCTTATATACTTTTGTTTGAGGTCCTATAAAAAGAGTTCCTCTATCTTGAAGATTAAAAAGAGAATACCCTAAAGCCACTCCATCTTCCATAGAGATTAAAGCTCCGTTTTTTCTATGCTCAACCGAACCGCTAAGAGGACGAAACTCTAAAAATGAGTGGTTCATAACACCCTCACCTTTTGTATCGGTCAAAAACTGCCCACGAAATCCTATAAGCCCACGAGCAGGAATCTCAAACTCTATCCTGGTCTGTCCATCTCCTGTTGGATTCATAGCTATCATCTCAGCTTTTTTTCTTCCAAGTTTTTCTATAACAGTACCTGTTAAATCATCCGGCACATCAACAACCAAATGCTCATAAGGCTCCATTTTTACACCATTTTCTTCTTTTAGTATAACTTCCGGTCGCCCCAAAGAGAACTCAAAACCCTCTCTTCTCATATTTTCAGCTAAAATTGTTATCTGAAGCTCACCACGACCGCTGACTTTGAATTTTCCTTCACCTTCATTTGTATATTTCATAGCTATGTTTGTTTTCATCTCTGCTTCAAGTCTCTCATCTAGCTTGTTTGAAGTAACATATTTTCCTTCCAAACCGGCAAAAGGAGAGTCATTAACTGCAAAAACAACACTTAAAGTCGGCTCTTCTATATGAAGTGGATCAAGTGGCATAGGATTACTAGGATCAACTATACTGTCACCTACATCCAAAGCTTCAAATCCTGCGATTGCTATAATATCTCCGCTGATAGCTTCATCTATGTCTATTCTGTCTAAACCTTTGAAACCTATAAGTTTTGATACTCTTCCTTTTATCTGCTCTCCACTGGCCTTTGCCAACATAACAGTCTGATTTTTCTTTATAATTCCATTAAAGATTCTGGCTATTCCTATCTTTCCTACATAATTATCATAATCAAGTGTAAAAACCTGAACTTGCAAAGGGTTCTCTACACTTCCGCTAGGAGCAGGTACAGATTTTATAATCGTTTCAAACAGAGGCTCAAGGTTGTCATTCTCATCTGCCATATCATACTTTGCGTATCCATCTCTTGCAGCTGCATAAATAACAGGAAAATCAAGTTGGTCTTCAGTAGCATCAAGTGCAACAAAAAGATCAAATACTTCATCTACAACTCTCTCAGGATCTGAAGAGGGCTTATCTATTTTATTTACAACAACTATAGGCTTAAGTCCCAATGAGAGTGCTTTTTTTACTACAAATTTTGTCTGAGGCATTACTCCCTCATAAGCATCAACCAAAAGCAAAACACCATCAACCATCTTTAAAACTCTCTCAACTTCTCCGCCAAAATCAGCGTGACCCGGAGTATCTATAATATTTATCTTTGAATTTTTATAAAAAATGGCAGTATTTTTTGAAAGGATTGTTATACCTCTCTCTTTTTCAAGTGCGTCACTATCCATAACTCTTTCATCAACTTTTTGATGCTCACTAAATGTACCTGACTGTTTTAACAACTCATCAACTAGCGTAGTCTTACCATGATCGACATGTGCAATTACCGCTATATTTCTAAACTCTTGCAAAAATTTCTCCTAAATATAAATCTAATCTCTTATTATACCTTTTTATTCCTTTATCTATACAATCTCTTTTTTATACTACTTTAGTAGCATTTTAAATTTGAAAAAAAAAGTACAATTTGAAAAAAAAATTAAAGGATTTAAAATGGCAGTTGTAGGATATACAAAACTAAAAGAGATATTTAGAAAAGGTGCTGGACTCGATTTGGCAAAAGGACATGCAAAAGAGATTACAGATATAGTAGATAAAAAAGTTCATGATCTACTTGTGGCAGGTGAAAGAAATGCAAAATATAACTCCAGAGACATTATATGGGTATGTGATATACCTATCACAAACGGTATGGAGAAGAGTATAGATGAGTTTAAAAAACTTGAAGAGAATCTTGAGGTTAAAGATATAGTAGAGACCATGACTCACTATCCTTCGACTATCGCTTTGGAAGTAGAACTTGAAAACAGACTTCCTGAAATCACAGGAGGAATTTTGCTTACAATGGCAAAGATAATGAAAGCTGTTGATCACAAAGACAGAAGTGTAGATCATGAGCTTATCAACAAAGCAAAAGCTGTACTTGATTTAACTGTTTAAAATATACTGCCTTAGAAATTTATATACTATACGGCAAATAGTTTGGAATAATTATTGCTTGTATAGTTAAAGATAAATTTATAACTGATGTTACGCACCATATGGAATACATAGCAAAACAAGAAAGTTTATAA
>CAYRRJ010000010.1:0-13588 GCA_964426645.1 uncultured Campylobacterales bacterium
TTGGCTAGTTCTTCAAAAATCCGCCTTGCATTATAAACTTTCTTGTTTCGCTATGTATTCCATATGGTGCGTAACATCAGTTTTTAACTCTCTCTCAGCTTTTCATATTCTACAGGTATGAAAAAGTCTTCGGCTTTTATAAGTGTATCATAAAAACCGTGCTTATATCCAATCTCAAACAACTTATCTATTGCCTCAATCTGAATTTCACTTAAGGTTATGGAATTTTCGTTGGCATACATTGAAAGATACTTTTCCAAAGTATCTGCATCAACTCTCATCAATCCTCTTTCAAGCAACATCCCGGAAAGAAGCTTTTTATGTTTATACGCCACATCTACCGCTTTTATAAGAGTTTTTTCATATTTTATCGCCATATTCAAGGGGATTGAGCGTCTCAAAACCATACCTCCAAGAGGCAAAGGAAGATTCTCTCCATTTATCAAATCACCCCATATATCCCATAACTCCTTTTCAACTTCCAGTTTTCCATCAAAAGTAAGTATGCTTTCATGTATCAAAACTCCGGCATCAACTTCTCCGTCCAAAACAGCTTTTTCAATATCCAAAAAATTTTTATAAACTATTCTTGCGTCCGGATATGCTATTTTAAAAAGCATAGCATTTGTAGTGTTTTCTCCGCTTATGGCAACTTTAAATCTTCTTTTAAGTCTCTTTCCTCTCAGTTTTACGACTTTTGGTCCGTATCCTTCCCCAAAACTGACGGCAGTACGCAAAAGAGCATACTCTTCTCTTATTTTCGGATACAGAGCAAAGCTGACCGCACATATATCATAAGTACTTCTCAATGCTTCTTTATTAAGTGTTTCTATATCTTGTGCTATATTTTCAAATTTGACATTTTCACAACCTACCCAACCAAACTTTATGGCATAGTACATAAAAATATCATCTGCATCAGGAGAGTGGGCCACTGTAACTTTTTTCAATCTCCATCCTTTCATTATAATTAGGTTAAAATTATACTTGATTTTTCATAAAAACTTCTTTTTGATATACTTGCATTAAAAAAAGGTAACAAAATGTCATACTTCTATATCGGAATCGTTATCATTTTTGTCATTATCCTCTTGGCTGTCGGCTTTACTATGGATAAAGAGGAAGAGTAAATGAGAGAAAAGAACAACTATCTAAAGTATATACTGCTAGCCTCTTTTTTTATAATTTTTTTATTTTATTTTTTCCCAAAGAAAGAGGAGATAAAAGAGATAAAACTGGGAGCTTCCCTGCCTTTGAGCGGTATCAACCAAAATCTGGGTGAAGAGATTGTAACAGGTATCAAAGCATGTTTCAACCATATCAATGCAAAAGGAGGAATAAAGGGTAAAAAAATCAAATTTATATACTATGACGACAAATACGAACCTGAAATCACACTTACAAATACCCAAAAACTCCTTCTTGAAGACAAAGTCTTTTCTCTTTTTGGCTTTGTAGGAACACCTACTGTAAAAAAGATACTGCCCATCATAAAAAAAACGGATATACCGTTTATAGCTCCCTATACCGGCGCAAAATTTCTAAGAGACAATACGATGGAAAATATAGTCAACTTCAGAAGCTCCTATGAAGAGGAGATAGATACTTTGGTTGAATATCTTGTAAAAAATAAAAATTTCAAAAAATTTTCTATCTTTTACCAAAATGATGATTATGGTAAAGAGGGATATATGGCATTGATGAAGGCTTTAAAAAGCAGAGGTCTTCATTTAAGCAGCGAAGGAACATATAAACGAAATACACTGTTTATAAAACAGGCAATCTATGATATCAATTCAAACAAACCGGAAGCCATTATACTCGTAGGTGCATACAAGCCCACAGCAAGATTCATCAAAAAAGCGCAGGAAAGCTCTTTGAAAAACACAATATTCTGTCCCATATCATTCGTAAATGCAGACGCTCTTATGAAAGAGTTAAATGACAGAGGGAAAAATATCATATTTTCACAAACAGCTCCCTCTTACGACTCAAACACGGAAATTGCAAAAGAATATCTGAAAATGTTAGAGTTTTACTATCCGGGACATAAACCTACCTTTGCTTCTTTTGAAGCATTTTTGGCAGCAAAATGTGTTGTAAAGGCTTTAAAAAAGATTGACAAACATATTGACAGAGAAGAGTTTTTATACAATATAAAACATCTTACATCAAATGATTTGCCGGGAATAACAATCAAATACAAAAATTCTCAGCTTTTAAACAAGGTTTACCTACTTATCTATGATAACAAAAAATTCGAAACCATATGTGAGGAAGACATATAATGCAAAATATCCTAAAATATGTAAATTCCAAACTTGAGAAAATAACCTTTTCAAACAAAACAAAGATTTTGATATTTACCATATTTGGAGGTACTGTTTTTATAGGATTTTTAATGTTTATTTCCATTTTTGCACTAAAGTATGACTTTGAAACACTTTTTCAAAACCACACTCGCCCTCAAGTAAGACTCGAAGAGCTAAAAGATATTTACCAGGTAAATATAAAAGAGACCCTAAATGCACTTAAAAATCATGAGATAAGCAAAAAAGATGCAATAGAAGTTATAACTCTAGCAAAACAGATAATTCAGAGACAATGGACATCCTATAAAAAAAGTATTGATAAGAAAGTAGGAGGTCTGCCTGAATTTGCAACAAACTGGCTAAACTTCTTTCTTCTCACAAAGCCTCTTCCCGAAAGAACAGATTTTCAAAAAACCATAGCACAGAATATTGAAAAGAAAATACACAGCATCACTCTTAAAACTGACAATCTGATAAATCTGCTACATGCAGACAAAGAGATAAAGAGCGAAATAGACAACATTATTCTTGAGGCAAATTCCATAAATATATATCTTTCAAGTCTTATTACAAACAACCTCAAAAGAGCTCTTATAAAAAAAGAGGCCAATGACAAACTCTTTCAGACAAGTACATTTATGCTGCTCCTTCTTATAGGACTTGCCTTCTCTTTTATAATATTGATTTCCATAACTATTATAAACAATTTTAAAGAGTTACACTACTCTCTGGAAGAGAATGTTGCCAAAAAGACAAAAGAGCTTATAGAGCTAAATGAATCTCTGGAGAGAAGAATAAAAAAAGAGGTAAAAGAGAGTCGCAAAAAAGACAATATAATGTTCCAACAGGCCAGACTCGCCAGTATGGGTGAAATGCTCCAAAACATAGCCCATCAGTGGCGACAGCCTTTGAGTACGCTTATGATGATAGTTCAAAGCTTCCAAAGCAAATACATGATGGGGAAACTGGATGAAGAGTTTATAAACTCGAGAGTTGAAGATGCTATAACCATAGGTACAAACATGTCAGATACTTTGGAAGATTTTAGAAATTTTTTCAACCCTAACAGAACAAAACAGATATTTGACATACAAAGGGCCATAAAAAAAGCTGTTGAACTTTCAAAGTACCAGCTCGACAAAGAGGGGATAGAGATAACTCTGGGAAAAATGACTTCTATCAAAATTTTCGGATTCAAAAATGAACTTATCCATGTTATACTCAATCTTATAAATAATTCCAAGGATATACTGGTTTTAAACAAAACCCAGCAGGAAAAAAAGATATATATAGCACTCAAACAGACAGAAAAAGAGGCCATAATAAGCGTCATAGATAACGGGGGCGGGGTAAAAAGTGATATAATGACAAAAATATTTGACCCTTACTTCACAACCAAACACAAAAGCATAGGAACAGGAGTCGGGCTGTATATGTCCAAACAATTAGTGGAAGAGCATATGAAAGGGAAAATTTACTGTAAAAACATCAAACACAAATTAAAAGGTGATGTTTTTTATGAATGCGCCATGTTCAATGTGGAAATACCTATAAAGGATAATCATGAACAAAAGAAATTTTGATCTTTTAAACAGTTTTAACATTTTATATCTTGAAGATGAACCAGAACTCTTAAAACATACTTCTTCCGTTTTGGAAGATTTTGTCAACAAGATATTTCCGTGTCTTACATGTAAAGAAGCACAAGATGTCATTGAAAACAACAAAATAGATGTTATCATATCGGATATAAACCTTAAATTCGGAAACGGCATAGAGTTTTTGAAAGATTTGAAATTTACACAGGGCTATGAATTTCCGTGCATACTTACAACAGCATATACAGATACGGAATACCTGCTGGATGCCATAAAACTAAGAGTTGACAGCTATATAGTAAAACCCGTCAACATAAAAGAACTTTTAAACAATCTTCATGATGTTCTTCTTCCAAAAATACAAGAAAGAGAGATGGAAAAATCGTACAATATTATCAAAACCATCTCAGCCATCAGCGACGGAAAACAGGTAGAGCTTATAAAATTTATAATTAGAAATCTGGATAACGAAAATATGTTCAACTACTCATACGGAGATATTATGGAGCAGGTGGATGTCAGCAAACCAACTGTTATAAAACTATTTAGACAACTCAGTGAACTTGGAATACTCACAAAGATACAAAACAGAAAATACTTCTTCGATGAATCAAAACTGCCAAATCCTAAAGGGGAAAACATAAATGAATAACATATTGAAAAATATACCAAAAATTGACAAACTTACCGGTAATCCTGTATTTAAAAAAGCAAATCCAAAATTACTTTCTAAAATAGCAAAAAAAACAGTTGAGAAACTGAGAGAAAATATTCTCAAAAAAGAGATAACAAGTATAGATGAAGATAAAATCATCGAAGAGATAAAAACAGAATATAACAATATATTTTTACCCTCACTCAAACCTCTTATCAACGCAACAGGAGTAATTCTGCATACAAATATGGGAAGAAGCCTTATAAGTCCCGAACTGCTGAAGCGTGCTTCAAATGTTATCTGTAACTACTCAAATTTGGAATACGATTTAAAAAAAGGCTGTAGAGGAGAGAGATACGAACATGTAAGCACACATTTAAAAGAACTTCTTGGAGTGGAAGATGTTCTTGTCGTAAACAATAATGCAAGTGCTGTTTTTTTGATTTTAAATACATTCGCAAAAGGCAAAGAGGTAATAGTTTCCAGAGGAGAGCTTGTTGAAATAGGAGGCAGTTTCAGGATTCCCGAAGTCATGAGTCAAAGCGGAGCTTTGCTAAAAGAAGTAGGTGCAACAAATAAGACAAAACCGGACGATTATGAAAAAGCTTTAAATGAAAACACCGCAATGCTTATGAAAGTACACCAATCCAATTTTTCAATAGAAGGGTTCAGTGAAGATACCCCCTATGAAAAGATTAAAGACCTTGCCCTCAAAAACAATCTATTAGATTACTATGACTTAGGAAGCGGATACATACCGAAACTTCCTTACAATCTGAGCCAAAAAGAACCGTCATTGCCAGACATACTGAAACTTGCTCCATCTCTCGTAAGCTTTAGCGGAGACAAACTTTTTGGAAGTGTACAGGCAGGTATCATAGCGGGAGAAAAAAAACTGATAGACAAACTGAAGAAAAACCAGCTTCTAAGAATGTTAAGAGTAGATAAAATCACTCTTTCCCTGCTTGAAGAGAGTATCAAAGCATATCTAAAAGAAGAATATGAACTTATACCTACACTCGGTATGCTTTTTACTGATTTGAAAGATTTAAAAAAGAGAGTAGAGTCTTTTTCAGAACAGCTAAAAAATATCAAAACAGAAATAATAGAAACAACCACTTTTATGGGAGGAGGAACTCTTCCAAACAGAGAATTTCCATCCATAGCTTTACATGTAAAGGGAAAAGCTGTAGAACTTGAAAAAAAATTCAGAGAAAACCTAATAATAGGAAGAATAGAAAATGATAAATTTTTGCTGGACTTCAGAACTATTCTTCCGTCGCAGGAACACAAATTGAAAAAAACAATAGAAGAGATAGTAGCATGAAAAAACATATAATAGTAGGTACAGCCGGACATATCGACCACGGAAAAACTTCACTCATAGAAGCTCTTAGTGGTTTTCAGGGAGATACTCTCGAAGAAGAGAAGAAAAGAGGTATTACGATAGATTTGAGTTTTTCAAATCTGGAGAATGAAGATACAAATGTAGCCTTCATAGATGTTCCAGGACATGAAAAACTTCTTAAAAATATGATTGCAGGAGCATTTGGATTTGATGCATGCATGGTTGCAATAGATGCCAACGAGGGTATAATGCCCCAGACAAACGAACATCTTGAGATTTTAAATCTTCTGGAAGTAAACTATATCATTGTGGCTCTTACAAAAAGTGATTTGGCAGAGAACTCCGTAATAGAAAAACAGATAAAAAATATAAAAGAGTATTTTAAGAATTTTGACAATATTCAGCTAAAAGAGATTATTCCTGTCAGCATTTATGACAAAGAATCAATTGAAAAACTAAAACACATACTTTTCAATATACCTGTTATTCCAAAAACAAGCAACCATCTTTTCAGATATTATATAGACAGATCATTTTCTCTAGCAGGAGCCGGACAGATAGTAACCGGTACTGTTTTGGACGGGAATATCAAAGTGGGAGAAAAGATATATGCTCCTGAAATAAACAGTGAATTCAAAGTTAAAAACCTGCAGGTACATGAAAAAGATGTTGAAGAAGCAACAAACTCTCAAAGAACAGCAATCAATCTTCAAGGCAATTCAAAATCACCTGTAAAACGAGGCCTGTTACTTTGTAAAAAAGGATATATAAAAGGATTTAACAGTGTTGATGTTTTTATCCAGAGTATCTCAGGACACTCCATTAAACATAATTCGACACTTTCCGTTTTTATAGGAACAAAACAGGTTGAAGCAAAAATACTTTTTTTGGAAAACAAAGAAGAACAAAAAAGCGGATATGCAACCTTGAATTTTAAAGATAAACTGTTTCTTGTATATAACGAACCTTTTGTCATAAGTATTTCAGGAAGAGTAATAGGAGGAGGACGCATACTTAATCCTATAAATGACCCCATCAAAAAAAGAGTAAAACTTCAACTTCTTTCATACCTGAAAGAGAGGGATTTCAAATCTGCTTTCTCCATACTTTGCAACATACACAAAAAAGGATTCGGACTTATCTCTTCAAATCAGAGGTTTGGTCTGAATCATGACGAAGCATTGCAAATAGCAAAAGAGATTGACAATATATTTGTAGATGAAAAAGAGTTGGTACTTTTCCCCTTGGAGATAAAAGACAAATTGAAGAACATAGTAAAAGAGATATATACAAAAAATGAATATGCTCTTCTATCAGCAAGCTCTCTTGCTCTCAAAATAAAATGGGCAAGTATATCACTTTTGGAAAAAGTTTTGGAAGAACTTACCGAAGAAGGATTTTTGAATCTAGAAAACGGTATATACAAAAATGCAAATGTTGAAATCAAAAATATAGACACGCATATTGAAGAGAAAATTTTTCAGATTATAAAAGATGCAAACTTTACTCCTGATGCACCTTATAACATATATGACTCTATCGACTGCGACAGAAAAATGGGAGATACCGCTCTTAAAAAACTAACAAAAGCCAGAAGAGTAGTTCGCCTTACACATAATCTGTTTGTAGAATCCAAATCTTTAAGTTCTATTGTAAATATAATGAGAGAAATTATAAAAAACGAAGGCTACATAGATGTTAAGAATTTCAAAAACCATTATAATTTCAGCCGCAAATATCTAATAGCATATCTTGACTATCTGGATAATTTCGATGATATAAAAAAAGAGGACAACAGAAGACTGCTGACAAATTAGCATCCAAATTTATTTTTTAACCAATTCGTCAAACCATTGGTCATTTTCAGCACTTCTGTTTTCTTTTGATTTTAAAAGATTGTTTTTTACCGAAACCAACTCTTCATAACTCAAGATATCCAATAGAGTCAGATTTAAAGGAACAGCATTTGGATCTGACTCTATAAGCTTGGCTATCTCTTGTATTAATTCTTCTTTTTCCACCGATTTCTCCGTTTAGAAAATATTTGTTTACTTTGGTTATAATACCCAAAATGCAATAAAGGATACCAATGAAAAGATACATTTTGCCAGGTTTGGCTCTTTTGATATCAACTTCTCTTTTTGGAGCTACAGACAAAGAAATTATACAACATTTTAAAAAACAGATTCCTGTCCCTAATATAAGCATAAAAGTAGTATCAAGGAAAAGTGTTTCGGATACGATAGATTATGTTACTATATTTATCACTGACGGTAAAAATTCACAGGGTATCTCAGTATTTACAGAAGGAGACTACATATTCCCGGATGTCATTGATATAAAAAAAGGCATAAGCCTTAAAGAGCAACTTCAAAGAGAGCAAATAAACAAGAAAATCTCCAATATATATATAAATGAGAATGAGAAAAATATCATATCTTTAGGCAATGATCCTAAAAAAGAGACTATAGTTATATTCAGTGACCCAGAATGCCCTTTTTGCAAAAAAGAGTTAAACAAAATAGAAGATACTCTAAAAAAATACAACATCAAAATGATTTTCACACCGGTTCACGACAAAAGTTCTCTTGAAAAATCATACCTTATCTACAAATATGCAAAAAATGAAAAAGATGACAAGAAAAAAATCAAAATTATCAAAAAATATTTTAACCAAGAAGTTGACGAGAAGGTCAGCGATAAAGATATAAAATCCATTGAAAATTTAAGACAAAAATATTTTGATGCCGGTATAAACGGTACTCCATACAAAGTTCTAGAAAAAGAGTTAACAAATAATTAAGCGGGGAATTTGAACTTCCCCAAGTAAATATATGATATAATTGCTCTTAAAGGTTGAAATATGATAGAGCTGTTATATATACTTTTGACTATACTCTTTATACTTATCCTTATACTTCTATACAGTCTTGGCAGATATAAAAAAAATTTGCTCCTTTTAACAAAGAAACTGGAAGAGTTTCAGTTAATTATAGACAACCTTCCCTCTCCTGCTTTTATAAAAGAGAATTCAAAAGTAATATACTCAAACAAAGCTTTTGATATCGCATTTGGTATAAATAAATCATCTGCATACAAAGCCCTCTCCAAACTGAATTTAAATCCAACCCAAACCATAACTCTCAAATTTGACAACGATATTGAAAAACCGGTAACAATATTTTCTGCAAGTATATCTGTCAATGAAAAAAGAAAAAACATCCATATTCTGTTTGACACAAGCTCTTTTAAAAAAGAAAACCAGAAACTTGTGAACTGGAAACAGAGATACGATTTGGCACTGAAAGGCTCACAAAGCGGTCTTTGGGACTGGAATATAAATGAAGACCGTATATATTTTTCCAATAAATGGAAAGAGATTATGGGATACTTTTCAAGTGATAAACCTGATTCTCTGAATTCATGGCTTGATCTTGTCGATGCTAGAGACCTGGCTCTTGTAAATGAAGCTCTGAGTAAACATTTAAACCATGAAACAGGATATTTTGAGATAACGCACCGTGTCAAACTTATACAACCGACAAGGTGGGTAAACGTCAGAGGAAAAGCTGTGTTTGAAAACGGTACGGCTACAAGAATGCTTGGTATAATAACAGATATAACCAAAAGCAAGGAAACTGAAAACGAGCTGAACAAAAGTAAAAAACTGTTTGCAACATTTATGGATAATCTTCCTGCAGTTGCCTTTATAAAAGATTCAAAAAACAGATACATATATCTTAACAATTTTTATGAAAGGTATATCGGATTTAAGGAGTGGAAAAACAAAACACCAAAAGATATATTTGATGAAGACGTAGCAAACAGAATTATTGAGAATGACAGAAAAGCATTTTATGAAGGTATAAAAAAGCATGAAGAGATCATCCCTAACGAAGAAGGGACTTTAAAATATTTTGAATCCTACAAGTTTCCTATAGACAATGATGACAATGAAAAACTGCTATGTGGTTTCGGTATAGACAAAACAAAAGAAAAAAGATATCAGGAAAAAATAAAACTGTATGCTCAAATCTTTAATAACACACAAGAAGCTATAGTCATAACTGATAAAAATGGTAGCATTATAGACGTCAACAAGGCATTTGAAGACATCACAGGATACCTTAGAGAAGAGATACTTGGGAAAAATCCAAATATTCTAAAATCCGATATAAACGGAGACAAATTCTTTGAAAACATGTGGAGCAGTCTGCAAAAGCATGGTAAATTTTCAGGTGAAATTTTCAATATAAACAAAGACGGCAAGATCATGCCTCAACTTACAAGTATAAGCTCCATCAAAGATAAAAATGGAAATGTTGTAAACTATTTTGCCATATATCAGAGTATTGCGGAACAAAAGAAGACAGAAGCAAAGCTTAGAAGACTTGCAAATTATGACAACCTGACAAAACTGCCGAACAGATTCCTTTTTGAGGATCGATTGAAAAGTGCACTCGGAAGAGTTGACAGACTGGATATAAAAATAGCACTTGTCTTTATAGACCTTGACAATTTTAAAGAAGTAAACGATACTCTTGGCCATGATGCGGGAGACAGGGTTTTGCAGGAAGTTGCTAAAAAACTGACTAGCGCAATAAGAGAAAGTGATACTGTCTCCAGACTTGGAGGAGATGAATTTGTTACCATACTTGAAGATATAAAGGATGAGACAAATCTTTACAATATATGTTCAAAAATGCTTCAGAACCTCAACAAACCTTTTAAACTTATAGACAATCAGTATCACATCAATGCCAGTATAGGCGTAGCTATAGCTCCTGACAATACAAAAGATTATGATGAACTTTTAAAGTTTGCGGATATTGCCATGTACAAAGCAAAAAATGAAGGTAAAAACCGCATAGTTATATACAAAGAGCTGTGAGATTAACATACCATTCACACAAAAATGATATTATTTTTATATTCAAAAGTCTATAGAACGAAGGACTGAAAATGCAACAGATCAATATAATTATGATAGAAGACGACAGTGAATTGGCATATCTACTCAGTACTTTTTTATCAAAATATAATATCAAAGTTACAAATTACGAAGACCCTTATATAGGTATAAGCGCATTAAATATAGAAAAATATGACTTTTTGATACTTGATTTATCATTACCTGGCATGGATGGGTTGGAGATATGCAAGGAAGTAAGAGAAAATTCTGATATACCTATCATAATCTCTTCGGCAAGAGGAGACTTGGAAGACAAAATCATAGGACTGGAACTAGGTGCTGATGACTATCTGCCAAAACCCTATGAACCAAAAGAACTTTATGCTCGTATCATGAGTGTTCTTAGAAGATACAACAAACCATCTTCAAATAAACAGAAAAATTCTGTTTTTTCCATAGACAAAGATGCACAAACCATTATGTTTAACTCAAAACCACTCTCTCTTACAATGGCAGAATACGAAATATTCAGTTATATGATAGAGAGAAAAAACTGTGTTCTCTCCAGAGCAGAACTAATCAACAACTCAACATCTCTCAATGACAAAAATGAAAGCAGAAGCCTGGATGTAATAATCAGCAGAATAAGAAATAAACTTCACGAAAACAGTAAAAATCCAAAATATATCCACTCTATAAGGGGAGTTGGATACAGGTTGGAAGCTTGAGGTGGTATCACTCTGTAATCACTAAAATATCTCTGCTCTTTGCTTTGGCCATTATAGGTATAGCTTCCATATCACTGATACTTTTCCAGCATATAAGACAAAAAGAGATTCATACCACAAACCAGATAGCCAAACTTGTATTTAAATATGCATATAACGAAAAAACCTCTACTTTAGACTATAGTATTCTAAAAAAAGAAGGATTCATCAAAACAGACAGAGATTATCTGAAAATCATACAAAAATCCACATTCCCTATTGTCATGAAAGACCTAAGAATAAAACCCTCTGCACATGACAAAAGCAATCATTTTTTTATCAAAACAATAGGATTTAAAAATTATATTTATGTTATTTTTAAAAACAGATTCTCAAATACTGTTTTATTCAAATACGAAAAAGAGAACAACAATACTTATTTTCTGTTCTATTTTCTAGGTGCTTTTTTGGCTATTCTTATGCTCTATATAGCTATTATAAGAAGTCTTCTTCCTTTAAAATCCTTAAGATATAAAATAAAGGAATTTGCAAACGGAAACTATGATATAGATTCCAAAAGTGACAAACAGGATGAAATAGCTCTTTTGGCAAATGAGTTTCACAACAGTGTTGCAAAGATAAGAGACCTGAAAAACTCCAGACAGCTTTTTCTCAGAAATATAATGCATGAATTAAAAACTCCTATAGCAAAAGGCAAACTGGCCGTGGAAATCATGGAAACTTCAGAATATAAAAATATTCTAAGAAATGTTTTTAACAGACAGGATGAACTTATAAACGATTTTTCTAGAATTGAAAAGCTAAATGCAAATGAAATGACAATTGAAAAGAAAGAGTACAATCTGATAGATATAATAGATTATTCCATAGATTTGATAGATACAAAAAAAGATTTTATAACCAAAAAACTTTCTCCCTCAAGAATAAATGCAGATTTTGAGCTTTTTGGAGTTGCCATCAAAAATCTTTTGGATAATGGTATAAACTATTCTGTTGATAAAAAAGTTTCAATAAGAAACACTCATTCTGAAATCATTATTTCAAACAAGGGCAACAAACTTGAATTTGATTTATCAAGATATATGGAACCATATGCAATGGACGGACAAAAACAGAGAAAATCCCTTGGTCTCGGATTTGGACTCTATATAACTTTACATATCATAAAATTACATGGTATGACGATAAGTTATAACTATAACAAAGGTGTAAGCTATTTTAAAATTAAATATTAAAAACAACACTAAAAATTTCATCAGAGTTTCAATTAAGTTTCATAGTGATATAATTCCAAAAATTCATGAGGATATGTTGTGATTTTTGGGAAAATCGATTATATCAATCTTCTTCCTTTTCACTTTTTTTTAAAACAATCAAATATGCAAAACGGTTTCAAAAAATCTATAGAATACAAGAGAGGAATACCTTCAAAAATAAATAACAGATTTTTAAATAGAAAAGTAGATGCTGCTTTTATTTCAAGCATAAAAAGTACAAAGAAAAATATCAAAACTCTTCCTGTCGGAATAGTAGCACAAAAAAAAGTCAAAAGTGTTCTTGTAAAAGAAGGGGATTTCAAACCGGATAAAGCATCAGCAACTTCAAATGTATTAGCCAATATACTTAAAACAAAAGGAGAAGTGTTAATAGGTGACCATGCATTAAAAGAGTATATAAAATCCCCGGAAAATTACATAGATTTGGCAGAAATTTGGTACAATAGATATGGTTTGCCTTTTGTTTTTGCTGTTTTTTGCACCAACAAGCACCATAAAATTTATAAAAAAATTGCAAAACAGTTTGCAATAAAAAAAATAAAAATTCCTGAATACCTCCTTGAAATATATTCAAAACAAAGAGGTATTTCAAAAAAGGAGATCAAAGAATACCTGAAATTAATCAGCTACAAAATTAACAGAAAAGAAGAAAAAGCGTTGAAGCTCTTTTTAAAAAAAGCTAGAGCTTTAGGTTTAAATTAAGAAAGGAAATACAATGGTACAAGCAAGAATAGATGACGTGTTGGCAAGTACAATTT
>CAYRRJ010000010.1:13688-15577 GCA_964426645.1 uncultured Campylobacterales bacterium
AAAGGAAATACAATGGTACAAGCAAGAATAGATGACGTGTTGGCAAGTACAATTTACAGTACACCAGGCCAATCAGAGTTTTATCAAGCAGTTGAAGAGGTTTTACAATCACTAGAACCACTTCTTAGAAAAGAAAAAAAATATACAGATAACAATATCCTAAGCAGAATTGTTATTCCAGAAAGACAAATTATATTTAGAGTTTGCTGGATGGATGATGCAGGAAAAGTACAAACCAATATAGGCTATCGTGTACAGTTTAACTCTGCAATCGGGCCTTATAAAGGAGGGTTGAGATTTCACCCTAGTGTAAACCTTGGAATTATCAAATTTCTAGGATTTGAGCAAATTTTCAAAAATTCACTTACAGGACTTCCTATAGGTGGAGGTAAAGGCGGTAGCAACTTTGACCCTAAAGGGAAAAGTGACGGTGAAATCATGAGATTTTGTCAATCATTTATGACTGAGCTCTCAAAACATATCGGAGAAACTCAAGATGTTCCTGCCGGAGATATTGGAGTTGGAGCCAGAGAGATAGGATATATGTTTGGACAGTACAAAAGAATGACAAATAAATTTGAAGGTATCCTGACAGGTAAAGGTATCAACTGGGGAGGCTCTTTGGCAAGAAAAGAGGCTACCGGTTTTGGGTCAGTATATTTTGCTGATAATATTTTGAAAAAACAAGGAAATTCACTGGAAGGTAAAGTAGCAACAGTTTCAGGAAGTGGTAATGTTGCTATATATACTATACAAAAACTTTATGATATGGGTGCAAAACCTGTTACATGTAGTGACTCAAGAGGTATGATTTATCATAAAGACGGAATTAACCTTGATACTCTAAAAGAGGTAAAAGAGGTACAAAGAGCTTCATTAGCAGAATATGCAAAGATTCATAAAGATGCTGTATATACTCCAGTAAGCGAATATCCAAAAGATACAAATGCCGTATGGGCTGTTCCTTGTGATGTGGCATTCCCTAGTGCTACTCAAAATGAACTTAATCTAAATGATATGAAAAATTTACACAAAAACGGTTGTATTTTGGTAAACGAAGGTGCAAATATGCCTTCTACTCCTGAAGCCATTGAATACATGTTGGCAAACGGCATCATGTATGGTCCTGCAAAAGCTGCAAATGCGGGTGGTGTTGCAGTAAGCCAACTTGAAATGAGTCAAAATGCAAGCATGGAAGAGTGGTCTTTTGCAGAAGTTGATAGCAAATTAAGAACTATAATGAGAAACATCTTTAATTTATCTTATGATACCTCCGTAGAATTTGATAACGAAGGCAACCTAATGATGGGTGCAAATATTGCAGGATTTAGAAAAGTAGCTGACTCTATGATTGATCAAGGAGCGGTATAAATATATATTTCAACAGGAGGAAAGAGATTTCCTCTTGTTGATAACTCTATTTGGAAAGCACCGTATCCATATATTCTATCAACACCTCTTCTACTGTTGCATCTTTATTTCTTGGTATATATACAGTAAAATACTCATCTCCTATATCTTTTCCCGTAATTATATGTGTCATATAGGTTTTTTTTAAGAAGTCTATTAAAACAGATTTATTCTTATTTTGAAAAGATGGAGACTTTCTGGAACCATACATTTTATCTTCCAAATCATAAATGATCAACTGTTCACACTCTTCAAAATTCGGACAAAATTTTGAAGATATAAACCCTCCGTCAGCAGTAACAACCAATTTCATTTTTTGCCTTTTAGCAGTTTCTATGGAAGAAAAAATCTCTACCAACAACAAAAAAGAAAGGGAGTTTTCATACTCCCCTTATCTTTAACATGTCAGTCTATAGTATTAAATACCCTGTCACCGGCATCTCCAAGGCCAGGAACTATATATCCGTTTTCATTTAGAC
>CAYRRJ010000011.1:0-15385 GCA_964426645.1 uncultured Campylobacterales bacterium
TGTAATAGTATTAACTTTTGTATTTGCTGATATACTTAAAATACCTGTACCAGTATCTCGCATAGACCGTATATTAATGCTATTTGGTTTATTTATCACAAACATTTCTTTTTTAATAATAGCAGAATTTATATTTAGAAAAATATTTCCTAATTCTAAAAAACACAAATAAAATTTTGCGGTACTTTTTGCGGTACTAAAATGTAATTTAATGTAAATTAAATCCTAAATAAAGGGTTTTTATTGCTTATTTGGTAGTGCTATGCTCCACCATTTGTACTTCTTTGATTATTTTACCAAACTTATATCAGTATCATCCAAAACAGATTTTTCACAAGTCAAACAAATAAACAACACAAATCAATTATATAAACTAAACAACAAACTCTCCCAATTTTTCGTTTAGTTTATCAGCCTGATTCAACATACTGACAGAAGATTCACAAAGTCTTTCCGCTCCCATGTTATTTAATTTTGAATATTCATATATGGTATCTATCTTTGATAAAATTTCTTCTGTATCATTTATAAGGTGGACAGAAGTCTCCGATGATTTCACAGAATCCTGTGATGCTTCTTCCATAATAAGCTCAGTCTGCGTTATATCATCTTGAACTTTTACGGAATTTTGGGCAAGTTGCTCTATAAATTTACAGTTTTTATTCATCTGATGACTTGCTTTGAGAACATTTTCTACAATCACAGATATGGTTGAATCTATCTCAGACAAAGAAGACTGTGTTCTCTCAGCCAACATTCTGACCTCGTCGGCAACAACAGCAAATCCACGTCCGTGCTCTCCTGCTCTTGCTGCTTCTATCGCAGCATTTAAAGCCAGAAGATTAGTCTGGTCTGCAATATCAGATATAACATTTAAGATATTTTTAACCTCTTTGGTGTGAGAAGAGAGAAGTGTTAATTCCTCAGATGTTTTTGATTCAACCTCAGCGGCACTGTGAATATTTTTAACCAAAACTTTAATCTCATTAGTAGCTGCCAACAGTTTCGTTGAAGTCTTTTTTATATTGTTACTGGTTTTTACCAAACTTGAACTTGCCTCCTGTAATTTTACTTTTACAGAATCACTGATGCCTTTTGTTTCTTCTACAAACATCAACTCTTCTGAGATTCTGTTTTCTATCTCCTGGGCTGTTTTAGAAACATTACAGGCTATATCTTTGTTTTTAAAGGAGCTGGATTTTGCCGTTTTTACAGTATCTTGAATTTTTGATATAAATTGGTTTATATTTTTTGACAAAACAGATATTTCATCATTTGAATCTATTTCTATTCTTTTTGTCAAATCTCTGCTTCCCTGTGCCAAATCAAAGGTTATTTCCGATAATTTATCTATAGGTTTTGTAATACTTCTTACAAGCAGATATGTAAAAACCATAAAAAACAATAATCCAACAAAAGAGCCTCCAAGCAGAAGCATTTTTGAGAGAAGAAAAAAATCTCTGTAACTTTTTTCCTCTTTTTCTATATCTTTTTTTATCTCTTCCAGAAGAGGGATAATCCTGAATTTTACATTACGCCACAGTTTCAAACCTTTAAGGTTTTTCTCCGGAGTTATTTCCTTATTTATAGACGGCTGTGCAAATTCCAATAACTCTTTCACAGGCTTTGCCAAAATACTGTAGGCATTTGTATCCACTTTTTTCAGCATTTCTATCTTACTTCGTATATCATTTACAGACTTTATATATGTATCTTTGGCCTTGATACTCTCTTTTTCAATGCTCAAAACACCTTTTGAGCTGTTAAATAAAAGTCCACTGACCATCAGGGATTCTAGTATATTTCTGGTTTGTAAAGATTTGTTGATAGTTTTGTTTTTAGTATCAATTCCACCCAAAGAGTATAATAAAAGTCCTATATTTGAAGAAAACCCCAAAAAGGTTATAAAGATAAGAATCCACCCTTTTGTTTTTATATCAATTCTATTAAAAACAGTCATTATAATCTCCCAATTAAAAAATCAGAAGATTATATCAATAAATAAAATAATATATTATAAAAGAAAAAATTACTTATAATCCAAAAGGTAAAAATAAAGTTACCTCTTGGATTTTTTACAATAAGTAACTTATAACTATTAATAAAATCTGTAAATTTCTTCCATCAGATTATCTATAGTAATATTATCACCTTTGGATTTGAGAAAATCATTCAGATATTTTTCACTCTCTTCCATATTGCCTGTCTCTTTTTCTATCTCTGTAAGTTTCTTATACAAAGGCTCCAAAACTGCTGTTATATGCCTAGATACAGCTTTTCTGTAAGCTTTATATCCCACTATTTCTTTTGTATTTATATCTCTTATAATCTCAAAATGTGTAAATACCCAATAGTACCTTCCGTCTTTTGCAAGATTTTTGACAACCGCCAAAATATTATGTCCGTTTTGTATTCTGTCCCACAGCAGTTTAAATACAACTCTTGGCATATCAGGATGCCTTACTATATTGTGGGGCTGTCCTATGAGTTCTTCTTTTGTATATCCGGAAATCTCAGCAAAATAGTCGTTACAAAATGTTATAACTCCTTTAAGGTCAGTCTGTGATTCTATGTATTTGCTTTGATCCAATATAATCTCTTCATCTATCGGTACAGGTCTTTTCACTTTATTCTCCTTTTTGTTGTGCTAAAATTTTTTTTCTGATTTTTGGATTTGTCATATTTTCACCACGCAACATCCTAAGTCTCATCTCATCAAAATCTATAAAACCTTTTTTATTATGTTCATAGGCTCCAAATCCGTATCTCATAGGCGTAGGGTCACTTATACTATAGTAAGCTTTTTTTGCATCTATCCATTTTTTTGTATCCAGAGTATATATCCAGGTAGTCACACTTTTTGGATCTATATGCTTTTTTTCCAACCATAAAATCATACATCCAGGGTCATCAAAAAAATGTGTTTTGTTATCAGAGGTTATAACCTGAGCCGTAAATCTCTTTCCAACCAAAAACATATTGCACTGCGGACATTGGACTTTATTATCCTCAAACTCCAGAGGAACTTTATTGACATTTTCTATCTCGGTTATACTTCTGTTTTTGATACTCATATAATAAAATATTGCTCCAAGAGCAATCAGTGGAAAAAGTATCAGTATAATTTTTTTCATCATAACCAAACTCCGTTTCTTATATAATAACTTACAGGATATGCACTTACCAAAAGTGCATAAACAAAGTTGAATATCATAGAAGTTTTATAATATTCAATCTGAGGCTCTTTTTTTATCATACTCATAACAGCGCCGCTTATGCCGTAAAATGTTCCTATATAAAGGGTACTGTACAAAAAATAACCTATATAGTAGTAATCTTTCTGCAATAGACAAAACGGACAGTGATGTGTCGGTAATTCATATATATACGTACCAAAAAACATTATAAGAGACAAAATAGAAATAACAAGATAAACTATATTCAATCCAAAAAACATTATATCATTTTTTATAATATATGCTAAAACTAGCAAAAGAAAAATCGTATAAAAAGCATAAACAAAATATATACTTTTTATAGAAAAGATAATTGAAATAGAAGAGGAAGAAGCAGCTGAAAAAAGTGTACCGCAACAACTTACAATCTTACTCACATCAAGAGATGTAAAAAATGAAACTTCATAAAACATTTCTATTACAAGCAAGACAAAACCTATACAGAAAAGCAGAAATTTTGCTCTTGTAAATGGCAAAGACTCCTCTTTCATATCATAGGAGTGTAAAACAAGCCAAAAACCAAAAATATAAAGATTGAGTATTTTATATACAAACAGTGTCAAACCAAAGCTTACGCTGTTAACAACTCCTGCTCCGCACATAGCTCCTGTTATGACATTTGAAAGCTTATCAGCAGTAAAAATAAAAAACAAGAACAGAGGAAGTTTTAGCAAAAATATATATTTTATAATAGTGGCTACCAAAAAACTCTGTTTCTCCAGTTTATACTGCAAAGATGAAGTAGAATTCATATCCCACTTCCATACAATTACAACACTGATGACAAAAGCTATAAAACCGAAAAACAAAAATATAAGATCAAGTGTAAGCAAAGCTATGATCTCGGGAGTCATCAACATCAGACAAGCTCTCCGTTTCTTATCTCAATATCTCTGTCTATAAAATCCAAATCAAAAAACAGAGGATCATGCGTTGATATAACTATTGTATTTTTTCCGTCTTTTAAACTTCTCATTATCTCAATAAACTCCAAAGAGAGTTTTTTATCGAGATTTGCAGTAGGCTCATCCGCTATGATAATATTTGGATTATTTATTAATGCTCTGGCTATAGCAACTCTCTGCTGTTCACCTCCGGAAAGATTTTTTGTCATTACATCAAGTTTGTTTTCTATAGAAAGCTTTTTGAAAAGTTCTCTTGCTCTGGCATCCAATTCATCTTTCGGAAGATTTGAAGGTATAAGAGGAGTTATTGCATTTTCTTTTGCACTTAAAGTAGGTATAAGATTATATTTTTGAAAGATAAAACCTATATTATCCCTTCTAAAAAGTGCAGTAAAGGTATCTGCAAGTTTTGAAACTCTCTTGCCGGATACTATAACTTCACCGCTTGTAGGCTTATTAAGAGCAGCTATAAGAGACAGTATGGTACTTTTACCACTTCCGCTTGGTCCCTTCAAAACTACAACTTCACCTTTGTTTACATGTAAAGAGATATCCTTTAAGGCCGTTATTTTTTCTTTGGGCCCAACTTCAAAAATCTTGGTTACATTCTTAAACTCTATCATCTCATCACCTCATCAGCATCTAGTGATGCAACTCTCCATGACGGTATGATGGTTGCAGCTATATAAACCGGTATTGTCAATAAAAATATTATTGCTACTGTCTGAAAATCAAATACGAAAGGAAGATCAAATTCTGGTTTCAGGGTGGAATAACCTATAAATATATCTCTTAGTAAAGGTGCATTTAAAAAGTACACATAAAACACAGCAAACACCACCGCACTGAAAAAAGAGACAAAAGAGAGTATGAAAGCTTCATAAAATTTCTCTTTTAGAATATCATCTATAGTCCATCCCACAGCCTTCAAAACACCTATTTCTTTCTTCTCTTCTGAACTCAATCCACTGGATTTGTCATATATAATCATAAAAAATGTAAATGCACTGATTACAAAAAGCGCCAGAAACATTCCTCCCTTGTAGTCAAAAATATTTTGATATCCTACACTCAAATCCTCTTTTGTTATAACCCTGCAGTCAGGATACATCAATCTTATCTTTTGTGCAATGCTAGGTATTTCAACCGGATTTGCCACACTTAAAGTTACATCCGTACACTCATCTTCATCCATACCAAATATCTCAAGTACTTTGTCTTTGGGCATCAGAATGACATCATTTGACTCCAGTCTTGTATCTCCTTTGAAAACTCCGGCAATCTCCATCTTTAAAAAATCACCGTCCTGTTTTACAAAGTTAAAATATCCGTTATAATAGTTTTCTTTAAGAGATTTTTCTACACCCTCTCCTACCAGCATGGCACTTTTTTCACTCAGAGAATCAAAGTCAAATTTTTCAACCAGTTTTTCATAAAGTTTTTTATACTGAGAATCAAAAGAATCCAAACCTATAACAGAGTAGTTAACTCCTGCTTTACTGAAATAATAATACCCCCAGACTCTGGGAACCACTTTTACAACTCCTTCTATTCCCAATAGTTCATCAACTCTTGAAACAGGCATATTTATTTGCCTTCCGGCCTGAAGTCTTTGAACTGTTATTTCCGGTAAAACTTCCAATGTAGTATCCAGTTCGCTTTTTATAGAATTTGATATAAAAAGCACAGCACTCAACAAAAATATCAAAAGGGTAAAAACAAAATATATAAATATATTTTTACTGCCTCTTCTGAATATAGACTCTACAGCAAACTCCAAAAGCAAAAAATTAAATTTATTTTTCAATCTCTATCCTTGATATTCTGTTTTTTTGAACAGGAGAATAATTGTATATAAATGTTGACGGGAAAAATTCCGTCAAAGTTGGAGAGTTACTAAAAAGTGAAAATGTATCACTCAAACTTCTGTGTCTTACAAAATGTGCCTCATTGGATATGGATAAATCCGGTAGTGTACAAAGAGAAACAAAAAGTCTTTTTGATTCTTTATAACTGTTTTGACTTTCCAAATAAACCATCTCGAAAACAAACAGTACAAATAGGGTAAAAACCCCTATTAAAAGACCTTTTGTTTTCATATCACATATCTAAATATCTGATAAGACCTTTTGATATTCTCTCAAAAGGCAAAGTTTTTGTCCCTCCAAATTTCAACTCAAAAAGCTTTACATTGGAGTTGTTTTTCAAAGGTATCAAATCATCACCATGAGGACCGGTAAGTCTGCTTCCAAAAACATAAAGAGCTCTCTTTGCATCTATCTTTGTCCCGTCAAGATAATCCTGGACATACATTGTTTTTATATCTGCATCTATCAGTTTGTGTCTTTTAAAATAATCTTGATGAAAATATACCTGCATCATCGATTTGACAGAAACGAATCTGACTTTTTTACCGTTTGTAAGCTCTGCTTCACACAAAAACTTCGGAAATTTTTTAAGTGGTATCTGATATACCATATCTCTCTCGCCCCATTTATCCGTCTTAACTTCTCCGGCAATCAGACTTATACCCAAAACCATTAATAATATCAATATCTTTTTCATAGCAATCTCCTAAAGTAAATCTTTTTTCTTAAATGCAATAAATCCAAGTACTGCAAATAAAATCCCAAGAATTATAGGATAAAAGATTGAATAAATCATTAACAGTTTAGCTCCTAGCGTATCAAGTAAGAAATATGCAACAGGCCCTATAACAGTAAGTTCGGGATCGAAAAGAGATATAGCTCCTATTCTAAAAACCTCTATAGGATTTAACATTGCGATAGAGAGTATAACACCATCACTTACTCTGTTTTGTAACATCAGACCTATCAAAACTATATCTATAAAAGCCAGAAGAATAATCCAAACAAGAAATGAACTTCCAACAGCAGTATCTGTAGATTTTACTATGGTTGATATAAAAAATGCTATTCCCAAAAATACAAAACACATAGCAAACAAAAGAGCACTATAAAGGCTTATCATACCCCAGGGAAGATCTCCACCTTTTGCCAATCCGAACACAACTCCCAAGATCATGGCAAAAATAACAGGCAGGAAAACTGTCATAAAACGTCCCAACATCTTTCCCCAATAATAGTTTGTCAAAGAAACCGGAAAAGACAGCATATACTCCAGTACATTACTCTCTCTGTCTCCGGAGATAGACTTTACAGTAGTAACAAGTATAAAAATAGGCAAGATTATGATAGTTACCTGTATAAAGATAAGCAACATTCTGCTAAGTCCTGTAAATCCCATAACAACAGAATCTGAAACACCCGTTATAAAGAAGAGTGCCATCAATCCTCCGAATATCAGAGCATATACATAAAACCATTTTGAACGAAGTGACTCTTTTATATCAAGGTATGCCACTAAAAGTAAGTTTTTCATTTTAATTCTTTCCTAAATTTTGTACTTTTTGAGAGTTAAGCTTCTCTATCTCAAATATCATTTTTTTCGCATACTCAAAATTATGAAGTTTTTTGCCTGCAGGTTTGGTTTTTTCGCTATAAGCAGCAAATCCGTATGCCATAGGCGTTATACTGTCATCGGTATAATAAGCCTTTTTGGCATCAATCCACTCTCCGGTTTTTGCATCTGTTATCCACATGACAGCTTTATCCGCCCAAGAAATTTTTTCTTCACTTAACCATAAAACACCACAACCTATATCATCAAATTTATACGCTTTACCTGTATCGGGATTTATAATTTCAAAAGCATACTTTCTCTCACTTATAGCCATCTTGCATCTTTCGCACATATCCCTATCCCAGTGTATATCATGAACTGCAGTAGGATCTTTTTTGTCACATCCCGAAAACAAAACAACCATAAAGAGAAGAAAAAATGAGTATAGTTTATATTTTTTCATCTTCTACTATTTTTCCCAAATCCATATATATTTTTCTATTTACAAGCTCTTCTATCTCATCCAGCCTGTGAGTAATAAAAAGAGTTGAACACTTTTCATCCAAATCCTCAAGCAAATGGTAAAAATTATCCCTTCCTTTTGGATCCAGATTGGCAGTCGGTTCATCAAAAACAAGCAACGAACTCTTTTTTGAAAGTGCTATGGCAATCAAAAGTTTCTGCTTCATTCCTCCGGATAGTTTAAAAAACTGTTTATGAAGATTGCTTTTCAAATCAAGATCCATCCTTGCAGATTCTTCGAAAATCAGCTCTTTAGATACTCCGGAACTTTTTACGATAAAAGATATCATCTCTTCCAGAGATATTTTTATAGGAGGCGGAAGCTGTGGAATAAAACTGATATTTTGTAAAACTTTAACTCTCTCTTTTACAGGGTCAAAACCACTAACTTTAATCTCTCCCTTATCTATATGGTAAAATCCCAAAATAGCACGGATGAGAGTAGTCTTTCCTGCTCCATTTGGTCCCATCATGGCAATTCTGTCACCATAATCTATATCCAAACTCACATCATTTAAGACATACTCTCCAAGAAATTTTTTATAGACATTTTTTACATTTACTAGCATTTTATACCAAATCTTTCAATCTAAAGTCCAGCTTATATGCATCGGTATGACATACATCAAAACATCTTCCGCAAAGTATGCAGTCTCCGTTTTTGACATACTCCTCTTTTTTACCCTGTTCCATTCTTTTTTTATCATATTTTGGCTTTATAAATTCCAAAACATGATCTTCAGGGCATACTGCTATACATGCAGAACAGTGGTCGCACTTATCCATATCCCATTTTATTCTGTTAAGTCCAATCCAACCTATAAAGTTATACGTTGTTCCCACAGGACAGATATATTTACACCATCCTCTTCTTGAAACAAATATTTCAAAAAGCAGTACAACAAGTACCCATACAAGAGCCAAAGACCATCCGTAAGCTATAAATCTGCTTATTATACCTATAGGATTGATAACTTCAAAAACCAGATAACCATCAACCAATGAAGCCAAAAGAAAAACAGCCCAGAAGAAAAACCTGATTTTGGGATCAAACTTTCTCTCTTTTATAATTCTCTTTTTAACCAGTTTGAGATGAATATACTCGCCAATCTCACTCAGAAGTCCATAAGGGCATACCCATGCACAATAAGCTTTTCCACCTACAAAAAAATAAAATATTATAAGGGTGGCACTTCCTATTATGACATTTATATGCATACCGTGGTCAGCTAAAAATATCTCTAATGCCGTAAAAGGATCAATCAGATGAAATCCCAAAAGCCTTGAGCCATTAAGCGTTCCTTCCAAAAACTGAAAATCTATAAAGAAAGAGAGAAAGAACATCACATTGATTACTATGATACTCAACCATCTCCATCCTCTCCAAGAAAGTTTGGTTTTACCATCTTTTGTTTTACTTACAAAAGTGGAGAGAAAAGGAGCATTTACCAGCTCCCTTACACTTCCGTGATATCTATCCATTTTTTACTCTTTATTTGTTTGCAGCTTCAAGCTTTGCTTCAAATGATGCTATTTCTTCAGCCAAATCATTCAACTGTTGTTCATCCAAGTTACCCAATAATCCGTACATAACATAATTTTTTCTTTTTCCGGATTTAAAATCTTCAAGATTTTTCAGGATATAATCTTTGCTTCTTCCTATAAGTTTAGGTCCTATGATACCCTCACCTATCGTTCCATGACAAGAAGAACAATTCTTTTTATACAGTGGAGAAACTTTGAAAGCAGCCATATTCCCGGCTCTCTCTTTTAGAGCTTTCAACTTTTCAGCCATTTCGTCTTTTTTCTTGGCCTGTTTGACATTTTTTTGTTCCTGCTTGACTTCCTGCTGTATCTTGTTTTTATCAGAAAGTTTTACTTCCATCTTTGTTTTTTCTATAATTTCAGCAATTCTCTGAAGCTTGTTTACCTCTTTATCCAATGTATATAAGTGTATAAAAGCCCAAATAGCCAACAAAGTTGAAATACCCGCTATAACATGTTTTATCATTTTCCCATCCTCATCTTTCTTATCTCTTTATTAAAATTTGCTATCTCTTCTGCCATACTTTTCAATTTGGCATCATCAATTCTACTAACCAGCTCTTTCATCAAAGGATTTTTTCTCTCTCCTGTTTTAAAAGCCAATATCCTCTTATAGATAAAATCTGCATCTTTATCTAAAAGAGAAGGTCCTATAACACCGTTTGCATAATCATCATGACATGCTGAACACTTTATAATATAATCATGGCTCAATCTTTTAATCATCATGGTTATTCTTACTCTTTCGTAAGGTGATTTGATATTCAGGTAAGCATCAATAGTTGTTCTTACTTTTGATGTTTCACTGTTATACTTATCAACTTCTTTACCGTTTTCTTTGTTGTAAGAGTAATAAAACTGTCCGCTATTCTCTTTATCCTCTTCTTTTTTATCAGAAATTTTAACTGCGTTTTTGGTTACTTTTATCTGTGTAGGAGCTTTTGTCTCAGCACTTTTGATATCTTCTTTCTTATCCTTATCACTACATCCGCCAAAAAAAAGCAGACTGCCTATAAGACATGAAACTACAATTTTCTTATCCATTGTTTTTTCCTTTGTTATATACCTGGTCATAACTTTGTGCAGGTATAATTTCAAGAACATCTGTAGGACAAAGTTCAACACAAACTCCACATCCAACACAAGCTTCTCTAATCTCAGGCAACAATCCACCATCATGTTTTACCATACCTATCGCATTTGAAGGCGTAGGATACGGACATAAATCAGCACAGATAGTACAAGGTTTGTTTCTGAATTTCTCGAGTTTTAAAAGAACATCTTTTTGGAGCTGTTCTTTTTCATTCTCATCTCCACGCATTACAACTTTTTTATTTTCCAGCTCTTCTTTCGAGAGAATTTTGGTATGATTGTATATCTCGTCTATCGCGCTGTCCGGAACATTTTTATTTGTAAGAGCAAGACATGCATTCATATCTTTTACAACTGCCATACCCATGTGAACATATTTTATATTGTCATGTTCATGGTCCAGTGCTCCGGTCGGGCATGCAAGCATACAAGGAAAAGCTTCACACAGATAACATCCTCTTCTTTGAGGATCTATATATGCCATTCCGACACTTGCCCCTCCATCTATATCTTCAAGCTCAATAGAATCATACGGACAAACTTGCAAACACTGACCACATTTGATACAAAGCTTGAGAAATCTGTCTTCCTCAACTGCTCCAGGCGGTCTTAATATAAGTTTATCAGCTTTCAGATCAGGAGCCAGATATATACCTGCACCACTGGCAAGACCCAAAACACCGAGTCCTGTCATCTGCTTTATAAACTTTCTTCTTTTTATATCATTCAAAGGGCTTCTCCTATCTTTATCTTTGGATGTTTATCCTCAGCTAACTTTACAGGCTCAGATATAGGAGCGAGTTTAGCAAGGAAATTAACAATAGTAATCACCGGAGACCCGTAAAAAAACTTTACATTCGGATTAAACAGCCACATTTTATCCGCATAGTAATGTTCTGTATGAGGGGTATCTCCTATGCCATCATTGTTTTTATCAAAACCTTGATAATTATCCCAATAATTACCATCCCATTTGTTTTTTATTACTTTTGTATTATAAGAATCATTGATTATATTTTCAATGTTTCCTTTTATAATATTGTTTTTAAATATATTGGCTATACTCAAAGAGTGAAAATGCACGGCCTCGGAATTATACAGAAGCTTGTTGTCTTCTATATAATTATGGGTATCAGGCTGAAAAGGTGATCTGTCTATATAAAGACCTCTTGCACAGTATATCATCGTATTTCCTTTGATGATATAATTTGAAGCATCTTTTAAACCTATTCCAAGTCCTGTGGTACCCAAAGAATTTTCTATAACATTGCCGTAAGCTTCGGTATCCTGGGAATACATAAAAAATATACCTACACTGTTGTGCCTATAACGGTTGTTTTTTACTATATTTTTACCTGTGTACATAAAATGCAAAGAATATCTACAGTACTCTCCATAGTTTTCCTCTATAAGATTACCGTGAGAATACCAAACTACAAAATCCCTTGACTTTGTTATATAGTTTTTTTTCAGTAGATTGTCATTGCTGTACCAAAGTCTTATAGCATCCCCTCTTAGTCCCAGACTGAAAGGTTTTGATGTGATATAATTGTTGTTTATCACACTGTTGCTGACTTCTTGTAAATCTATACCAAAAAGGACATCAGTTATCCTGCAGTTTAGAACTTTTACATGCTTTGCTTTCTTAATGGCAACTCCAGCATCAACTCTTTCATGCTGTGCACCACTGTGCCTGATAGAAAGATTCTTAATAGTTACATTTGAACTGTTTATCCTTATAACCGTATCTTTTCCGTCACCTTCGATTATAGCTTTTTGATTTTTACCGTCTATTATAATAGGTTTGTTTATAACTATATTTCCTTTATACACACCTGCCGGAAGCTCTAAAAGAGAACCTGCTTCTGCATTGTCTATGGCTTCTTGCAAAACATTGGTAGCAAAAAGCGGCAGTGCAAAAAGAAACGCTATAAAAAACCTCATAATATACCTTCTATTTTTCTTGCTGTGCTTTTAAAGCTTTGTTTTTTGAAACAACTGCCAAAAGGCACAAGATGCTTATGGCAACAAGTAACCAAAAACCTATAGTAGGATAAGAGTGCGTCGTAAACTGTGCGACTTTACCATCACCAAAAACTGTCGGCATAAACGGTTTGATTTTAAAAGCACCCCATTCATGCATATGATGACCAAACCAGTACAACCAGTAAGAGTAAAATCCCAAAAATATAATCGGCAGACTTATGGGTATAAGCATTAAAAGATTCAAAATTTTTGAATCATACAGCATAAAAAGCACAAGCAAAAGTGCAACAAATACCAAAGCATAAGGAGCTGCCATTCTTAGATATGGAGCACCTCTTTCCATTGGGTCCATTCCGATAAAGTGGTTGATTGTTTCCATCTCAAAAACATCACCGCTAAATCCGTCAAAATGATAATAAACAGGAATTCCGTTAGGAAAAGACTCTTTAGGATAGTTTGGAGCCTCAAGTGCAACATACCATATAGGAGCAGTTGCAACACCTACTTCCATATCCTCTTCGATAAGTTTTTTCAAATCTCCGGCTACATCTTTTGGAATAGTAGGAGACTTGTATCTTCCTTTGTTGTAGTAATTCCAAATTTTTGCTGTCAAATCAGATATCTTATCACCTTTACCCTCTGCCTTCAACTCTACAACATTGTGGGTGAAAATTGCCGGTATAACAAAAAAGTATAGCAAAATTCCCAATGCCAATAGAGCAAATATCCTTGATTTCATCAAAGAACTGTTCATAGTATCGCCTTATTATTGATTTTGTGTCTTATTTTAATTTTATATATATATTATACTATAGTAGTGTTAAATATGTATAAAATTAAAATAATCGTAAAAAAAGAAAAATTATCAACAGGGCTTTTTCAAGCCCTGTTGAAGAATAGGGAAGATTAGAACAAGTTAGCGTTCTTATCTATCCATTTCAAGTACTCGATGATATCATCAACTTGTTTTGGAGTCATACCTTGGTTAGGCATTCTTAGGTTGAAGTAGTTAGTCATAGATTTAATGTATTCGTCATCATACATTGTTTCAGGATGCAATATCCACTCTTTAACCCATTTCTCACCATTTTCGTGTCTCTCAAGAACACCAACTAGGTCTGGTCCAGAACTTACTTTACCAACAACATGACATCCGTTACATCCGCCCTCTAGGTAAGCTTCTTGTCCTCTTTTTGCAGCTTCACTCATAGGAGTAGCTATCTTCTTAACTAGTAAGTCTCTAGCTCTGATTCCAACGTCAGCTGTTTTAACCATATATTGCCAAATCATGTTTTCAAATAGAATAGCTTTTTCAAGATCTCCTGCTTTGAAAGCTTCGTCAGATTTTTTCTTCTGCTCAGCAATTTTACTATACTGGTCAAGTGCGTCAGTTACAAGGTTTTTAACTACCGGATACTTCTCGAAGTGGTTAGCTTTCAAGAATTTAACAACACTCTGGATTACAGCATCAGTTGCTTTGTTAGTAGCAACAGTCTTTTTGTACTCTTCCATAAGTTGCTCTTTACTCATCTTAGCTCTTTTGAGTTTCTTAGCACTTACATATTTTTTGTTTGGATCTTTAACTAGTAAATAACCCATCATCTCTAGGTGAAGTGCAGAACAGAACTCTGTACAATAGTAAGGGAATACACCCTCTAAATCAGCTTTGAAAGTAACTGCAACTGTTTTACCTGGCTCTAGTGATGCGTGAACATTGTAATGGTCAACTGTAAATCCGTGAGTTTCGTCTTCTGCTCTCTCTAGGTTTGTTAAGTAGAAAGTAACTGTATCCCCTTTGTTTACAGTAACATGCTCAGGATTGATGTGAGATCTTACAAGAGTTCCGTAAACATATACATGGTTACCTTTTCTCTCTATTCTCTCTTGTCCGGCTAGAGTTTTACCTCTGTGGATTTTTCCTGTAAATGGATTTGTACCCATTTTATATCTAACTTCGTGCTTGATTTTACTAGCTCTGATAGCTACCGCTTGGTGAGGTTCACCTAGAGGAATAGGCATATCATATAGAAGTTGCATCTTTTTACCACGGATATCTATCAACTGGTGGTTTTGAGGATGCAAAGGTCCGATTTCGTTAAATCTGTCGATTGCCAATTTATTAAGAGCGATGATATAATCTCCCTGAGGCTCTCTAGATTTACCTTCCATACCACAAAGGTGACCGATATTGTAGTTAACATTTTGTCTATCTGTTACTTTACATGTAAGATAATTCCATCTTACAACTTGTGAATCAACATACAATGAAGTATAGATTTCACCGTCAGTCTTCCACTTAGGTCCAAACTGGTTATGCAAAGGTCCCAAGCCTAGCTCCGCTTGACAGTGAGCAGCTTTTTTCATATCTATAATAGGAATACCATAAGGGTCTTTACCTACGAAATCTTTGCTATCTATCGCTTTTTTGATCTTATCCCAAGAGTAAACAGTAGCATGAGTATCTAGTTTACCACAAACAACGATATACTTTCCGTCAGGGCTTACATCAACACCGTGTGGTGATTTTGGCTCCGGAACCATAAAAAGTGCATCATTTTTAACTGCTACATCGATAGGAACAACTCTGTGTCCGTTGATAATTTTTACATTTTTTGGATCTTCTGCAAGTTTTGCAAGTTTTCTCCAGTTATATACATGTAAGAAGTCAGTATCGTT
>CAYRRJ010000012.1:0-14041 GCA_964426645.1 uncultured Campylobacterales bacterium
TCTTTTTTCATAGCTTCATTATATATTTTTTCCACTTTTTTACTGTATTTTTCATAGGGAAAATACGGAAAATGAATCTCCCATGCTTTTTTTATAAGGCTTATAGTCACTTCATCCCTTATCCAGGATAAAAAATATTGAAATCCTATAAATACGGCAGAAGTTATAAATACAGTACCGATTATAGAAACATGAAAATCCAAATGTTCAAAAATAGCGTGAGTTACAGCCAGTAAAGGGATAAGTATAACAGAACAAACCAAAGCATAGGCAATCAAAGCATTTTTGATGATAAGCCTAAATTTAAGTTTGCTTGGGTCAACCAGCATTCCTTCGTTGTAAAGAGCATTTGCTAAAAGCAAATCTTTAAATAAAACAGGTTGATTTGATGTTTTAAAAACATAATCTATAATCTTTTGTTTCAGACTTTTCTGATTTGACATTTTATCCTCTTGTATTTTTAACTAGGTTTATTATACCATAGGAGAGTAAATTTTGATTCTCTTTTCCAACTCTTTATAGTCTGGCATGTGTCTTTTTATGAAATTATAAAACTCTTTTCCGTGATTTTTGTATTTTATATGAGTCAGTTCATGTAAAATTATGTATCTTATACACTCTAAAGGCAGTTGAGCTAATGTAACAGTAAAATTTATCTCATTTTTATAATTACAGCTTCCCCATCTTCTTTTTGTTTTTCTGAATGATATTTTTACAGGATACAGTTTAGTTGTTTCAGATAGAGATTTTATCTCTTTTAAAACTATTTTTTTTGTATGTTGTCTGTAAAATTCTGTCAAATCTTTTACATGTAAAGCTTTTTTATCTCCAAAAAGAAGTATTTTATTCTCTTTTTTGTATATATTTTGTATATATATCTTCTTGTTGGCTTCTTGTAATTTTTTATAAATCCACTCTTTTTTTGAATCTATTATCTCTTCTATCTGTTTTTTAGAGTAGCCGGGATTTTTAACAATAATCCCGGCAAAGGGGTCTATGGTTATATACAGATGTTTTAGTCTTTTGTCATTTTTGACTGTATATTTTATACTTTTAATTAAACCAGCCTTTTATTTTTTCAAATATCCCTTCATAGGCACTGTCTTGAGGAGAGTTGCCTTCTATACCAAAACTCTCTTGAAGTTTTTGGAGTAATTCTTTTTGCTCTTTTGTGAGTTTTTTGGGATATTTTATTTTTATTTGTGCTATCAGGCTGCCAAGTTCTCCTGTGTGGACATTTTTTATACCTTCGCCTTTAAAGATGAACTGTTGTTTGTCTTTTGCTCCCATAGGAAGTTCCAGCGTAGTTTCACCTCTTAATGTAGGTATGGTTATACTCTCTCCAAGTGCTACCTGGGTAAAAAAGACGGGTACCTCTATATACACATCATCATTGTGTCTTACAAAATGTTCATCTTCTTTGACATGTATAAGTATATACAAATCCCCTCTTGAACCGTGTTCGTCTATATTACCTTTTCCTGCTATTCTGATTCTGTTTTCAGAATCTATACCCTCTGGTATATCTATCTCTATAGAGTCTTTTACAACTTCATAGCCTGTTGCGTTACACTCTTTGCATTTGTTTTTGATATAGCTTCCACTTCCTCCACAGGTAGGACATGTTTGAGAATAGGTCATGAAACCTTGTCTGTAAAAAATTTGTCCTTTTCCTTTACAGTCGGGACATGTATGTATCTTTCCGTCCTCACTTCCTGTGCCTTTGCATTTTTCACAAGGCTTTTTATATGAAAATTTTATATTTTTTTTACAACCGAAGACAGCTTCGTTAAACTTTAGTGTAACTTCTGTTTCCTGATCCAGAGCATATTTCCTTCTTCTCCTTTGTCCTCCGCTGTTGCCGAATCCTCCACCAAAACCTCCTCCAAATACTGATTCAAAGATAGAACCCAAATCCCCCATGATATCTTCATAGTTCATATCTGAAAATCCGGAGAATCCATTGGAGTCAAGTCCGGCTTTTCCGTATCTGTCATAAGTTGCTCTTTTCTTTTCATCACTCAGTACCTGATAGGCTTCATTTACCAGTTTAAATTTTTCTTCTGCTTCCTTGTCTCCCTGATTTCTGTCCGGATGATATTTAAGTGCAAGTTTTCTGTATGCTTTTTTTATTTCAGCACTATCAGCATTTCTGCTGATTTCCAAAATTTCATAATAATCTATTTCCAATTTTATTCCTTATTTTTTGCTAGTGTGAGAATACTCTAATGAGATTGAAATTTTATCAAAAAAATGATAAAAATGGTATAATTCTCCAAATAAAGATTAAACACTGATGTTACGCACCATATGGTGCATAACATCAGTTAAGCAGAGGCTATTTATGATAAATGTTTTAATGATAGAAGATGATACTGAATTTGCAGAGATTTTGAGTGAGTATTTGGCAAAATATAATATTAAAATAACAAATTATGAGGATCCTTATCTTGGTCTTAGTGCAGGGATAAAAAATTATGATTTGCTTATACTGGATCTAACTTTACCTGGGATTGACGGACTTGAAGTGTGCAAAGAAGTGGTACAAAAATACGATATACCTATCATCATTTCAAGTGCTAGAAGCGATGTAAGTGATAAAGTTATAGGGCTTCAGATAGGTGCTGATGATTATCTTCCAAAACCTTATGATCCCAAAGAGATGTATGCCAGAATACAGAGTCTTATCAGAAGATATAAAAAAACAAACAACAAAAGTGAAGAGGGTATTGATAATGGCGGAAGTGACTTTAGAGTTGATGAAAAAAGACATCAGATTTTTCTTAAAGGAGAACCTCTAAACCTTACTCCGGCCGAGTATGAGATACTCTCTTATATGATAAAACAAAACGGTTTTTCTATTTCGAGAGAACAACTTGTATATAACTGCAAATCTTTGAAAGACAAAGGTGGAAAAAGTCTTGATGTTATAATAGGACGCCTTAGAAATAAGATAGGAGACAGCTCTAAAAATCCTAGATATATACACTCTGTAAGAGGGATAGGTTATAAGCTTATAGGATGAAAAAGCAGTCATTAGGTACCAAAATAACCATAATCTTTGTTTTCTCTTTGATACTTCTTTGTATGTTTTTTGTACTTCTTTTAAAGTATCAGGATGAAAAAAATATAGAAGCGATAAAACAGAGACAGTTTCAATCTGTAAATTATCTTTTTACTCTTTATAAAAACAACTTTACTCCCGCAAATATAGAGGATTATTTTCATACATTCGGACTAAAAAAAGTGGAAAATCCGAATCTGAAAGAGGCAGTTTTAAAGCAGGGTGTAATTATTTTCCAAAAAAGAATAAACTTCAAAAGATTTTCCTCTATCAAATATAACGGGAAATACTATCTTTTGATAGACAATATGTTTGCCAGTATATTACTTGAAGGAGAGGATATAAAAAGCGGAGATGAGCATCTTTGGCTTGGATTTGGAGTGGCACTGGTTATATTTATATCGATGTATATATCTATCCTGAGAAGTATAGCTCCTCTTAAAGAGTTGAGTTCCAAAATCCGTGAATTTGCAAGCGGAAATATGCAAATAGACTGTAAGAGTGATCAGGATGACGAGATAGCGGAAGTGGCAAATGAGTTTGACAGAGCAGTTAAAAAGATAGCGGCACTTATGAACTCGAGGCAACTCTTTTTGCGTACGATTATGCATGAGCTTAAAACCCCTATTGGAAAAGGCAGAATTGTAGCCGAAATGATAGAAGATGAAAAATCGAAAAACAGACTTATTGCCATATTTGAAAGACTTGATATTCTTATCAGAGAATTTTCAAAAATAGAGCAGCTTGTTTCAAAAAGCTACTCTCCAAATTTCAAAGAGTATAATCTTATATATATTTTAGAACACAGTATAGACCTTTTGATGCTGGATGAAGAGAAAAAATTTGAGACGGTATCCGTATCTGTAGATAGCACTTTTACAATAGTTGCGGACTTTGAACTTATGGCGCTGGCTTTTAAAAATCTTATGGACAATGCCATAAAACACAGCAGTGAGCACAAAGTATCGGTTAAAAGCCATCACAGAAGGATAATATTTGAAAATCGTGGTGAGAAACTACCGCTTGGAATAGAAGAATATTTTAAGCCTTTTGTATCTAACAATCCTTCAAAAGGGTTGGGACTTGGTCTTTATATAGTAAAAAATATAGTAGAGTTGCATGGTTTTGAACTTTCATACAGTTATATTGAAGATGAAAAATTACATAGATTTGAGATAGTGGCAGATGAAAAAAAATCTTGAAAAATTTAACAACTTGGTAGAAGCCTTTGAAGCACTTCCTAGTGTAGGTAAAAAATCTGCACTTAGATTTGCATATCATTTGGTTTTAAACGATACATTTTCGGGAATGAAACTTGCAAATGCTATAGAATCGGCTATAAGAAGTATTAGAAAATGTCAAAGATGTGGTTCTTTAAGTGAGAATGAAATATGTGAAATATGTCTTGATGAAAACAGAGATGAGAGCAAACTCTGTATAGTGGAGAGTGCTAAGGATATATTTGTACTTGAAGAAAACAATCTTTTTGACGGAAGGTATTTTGTACTTGAAAATCTGGAAGATGAAAGTGTTGATATGCTTAAAGAGGTTGTAAAAGAGAATGTACAAGAGGTTATCTTTGCGTTGACTCCATCACTTTCAAATGATGCTGTTATCCTCTTTGTAGAAGATAAACTTAAAGATTTTAAGCTGTCATTTACAAAGATAGCCCAAGGTGTACCTACCGGAGTACACCTTGAAAATGTAGATATGCTTTCTCTCTCAAAAGCACTTGATTCCAGGATAAAAGTATAGTCCCTTACATGTAAAGGACTACTGATAATCTACAGTTATATCTCCATCGATATGCAAAATGACATCGTTATTGTTGTCATAAGTAGCTTTGTCTATGAAAAGTATCAAGCCTGTCAGTAGTGATTTTAGATTCATAGATTTATGCTTTGATTTATATTTTTGTATGTATCTCTATTTTTTTTGGTTCAAAGAGTTCGGTTGCCTTTTTTATTATAGGTGAATTTAGTATTTCTTTGGCATCAACCTCTTTTTTGTCTTGTGTGATATGTGAACTTACACAACTCTCACTGTTGAAATCATCTTGCTTTTTAGTTTCATTATACTGTATGTTTTGTTCAGGTTCTTCTTCCTTTGGTTTTGCCTGTTGCATACTTATTTTTGTATCTACCCCAAAAATTTCCTGAATAAAATGTTTTATAACACTTGATGCATGTCTTAGTGTTTTTTTACATTTGTCATCGGCATTACTGCTTAGAGTAAGCGTATTTTTGGTATAGGATATAAATTTGATGTATTTTTCAAAACACTCTCCTGTTTCCAAATGTCTTTCCTTTAACATAGTTGTCAGCTTTTTTATGCGTTCTTCATTTGATAAGTCTTTTTTTAAGTGCTCTTCTGAAAATTTTGTTGCAGGTATGTCTTTGATAGCAGGTTCTTTGTTGCTTTCTTCCTGATGTCTAAATTTTTCATTTTCCAGTGACTCTATCATCTCCTCTACGGTTTTTATATTGGTAGCTTCTATCATTTTGAAAAATACCAAAGAGAGTACGAAAGAGTTGTCTGCATTTAGATACAGTAGATGTTTTGCTTCACTTAAAATTCTAAAAAATCTGTCATATAAGAGAGTTGAAAATCTTCCGTCCTGATTAAAAAACGATTCTTTTAGATAAGCTATTATTTCATCTATTACAACATCGCACTCATAACTCTCCAACTCTTTTATTATCTCTATAATTGTATTTTTATTTTTATTTAAAACAGCATCAAAAATATTATCTAGTTCTTTTGGATCCAAAAGTCCCAACATAGAAGCAACATTTGTAGCTGTTATTTCACCTTTTGAATATATAATAGCCTGATCCAGGAGAGTAAGAGTATCTCTTAACGAACCGTTTCCCGCTCTTGATAGCATGTTTAGTGCTTCAGGTTCATATTTTACATTTTCCAGATTTAATATATGGCTTAGATGGTTTATGACATCTTTATTGTTTATCTGTTTGAATCTAAAGTGTTGTGTTCTTGAAAGTATAGTTGGAGGAAGCTTTAGAGGGTCTGTAGTTGCCAGTATGAATTTGACATATTCAGGAGGTTCTTCCAGCGTTTTTAAAAGTGCATTAAAAGCTTCTTTTGTTAGCATATGTACTTCATCTATGATAAAGATTTTATATCTTGCTATATTTGGCTTATATTTTGTATGCTCTATCAAATCTCTTATATCATCTATTTTTCTACTGCTTGCGGCATCCATTTCAATGATATCCATATGCCTGTTTTCATTTGCCATTTTACAGTTTTCACACTCTTGACAAGGCGTTGAACTTACACCTTTCTCACATATAAGAGCTTTTGCAAATATTCTTGCAGTTGATGTTTTTCCACTTCCTCTAAGACCGGAAAAAAGGTATGCGTGAGATAGCCTGTTTTGGTTTAGTGCTCTGCTTAGAGTTTGTGTTATAGAGTCTTGACCTATAAGTTCCTCAAATGATTTTGGACGATATTTTAATGCTAAAACCTGTGACACTTTTACCTCTTTTTATATTTAATGTGATATTATAACCTAAAAAAATTAAAGGGATTGTAATGAAGAAAGTTTTTCTAATTTTACTGTTACTTGGTAGTGTAAGTCTATTCTTTGGAGGGTGTGAAAGAAATGATTATCAGCATCCTTTGCATCGAGCAAATAGTAATAAGTAGTTTAGATATCAAATTGGGTTAAAATCGCTTTTAGAGCATATACGCTTATGGAGTTACCTAGTAATTTATAAAGTGTTCTTTTTGAAAGCTGTTTTGGTAGAATGAAATTTTCTGTGAATCCTAGTAAGAGTGCTATCTCTTCCGGTTCAAAAAGTCTTATATTGTTATCTTCTTGTAAATATGCACCTGAATGCATCCAAGATTTTCCATAAGAAGAGGTGAAACATGTCGTATATGTATCTTCATCTATCTTATCTATAATTCTAAAACCTTTTTGAAATCTTTTTTTAGTCTCTTTTGGTATAAAAGATGGATTTTGAGGATGCAATAAGAAAGATAAAAGATTCTGTTTTTTGTATTTTATTTGCAACTTTTTTAGAGGTTTTACAGATGCAACCATATAGTATCTCTCTCTTCTGTTTGGAATACCTATTTTAGTAGGGCATAGTGTTGTTTCTCTTATATAATAGTCCATTTTTGTTAGAGTTTCTATTAGCAACTCTCTTGCTTGTGAATATTTAAAGTACTCTACATTTTCTAAGCCTATATGAGAAGGAGGAGTTTTACATGTAAGCAAAGATTCTAGGATTTTTAGAAAGCTTTTACTCCTGGGGTCTTTTATATCCTTTTGTATTCCTTTTTTAGTATATGGCTGACAAGGTGGTGACATCCATAAGAAATCTGCATTTATCTCATCTAATAAATTTGATGATATCTGTTCTAAGTTGAATTTTTCAGCTTTATGAGAAAAATTTGCATTGTATGTTAAGAGGGCATTTTCATTTTGATCGTAAGCTTTTATAACCTCTATATCAAACTCTTCACAAGCTTTTGCAAAACCTCCTATTCCGCAGTATAATTCAAGTGCTTTAAGCATTATGGATGAGGAATTTTTACTTTGGAGTTTAAAAGATATCCTATTATAGTGACAAATAGAAGTATTATATATTGATTTTGGAGGATATGAAAATACCAAAGCAGATATAAAAGCCATAAAAGTATAGCTCCAAAAGGAGTAGGTACTCCTGTGAAAAATTTACTTACACTTCCGGCATCTGTATTTAAGTTGAAGCTTATAAGTCTTCTAAGTCCTGATATGATGTAGTATATAAATACAACACCGGTTAAGATTATATTGATATTGCAGTTTTTGTCAAAAATTGCAAAGTAGATAAACATGACAGGGACTAGTACAAAAGAGAGAAAGTCTGCAAAAGAGTCTAGTTGTACGCCAAATTCTGTTGATAGATTGTACTTTCTTGCAATCTTACCGTCAAAGATATCAAAAGCACCTCCCAGCCATGCAAAAAGTGCAGCTAGGAAGAAGTTGTTATGTGTGATGAAAAATATGGCTAAACTACCAAAAGTAATGTTGCCAAATGTAAAGAGGTTGGCAAGATTAAAGTGAGAATCTTTGTCATATAGAAAACTCAAAATCAACCTTCATTCATACTGGCAAGTAACTCTTCATTGCTTTTTGTTTTTAACATTTTTGAGTATAGGAATTTAAGGGCTTCTACATCTTCCATTTGGCTTATTGCCGTTCTTATAGCCCAGATTTTTTGTAAATCATCAGGTGATATCAAAAGCTCTTCTTTTCTTGTTCCTGATTTCATAATGTTTATAGCAGGATATATTCTTCTGTCTGAAATATTCCTATCCAAGACTATTTCTGAGTTTCCTGTACCTTTAAACTCTTCAAAGATTACTTCATCCATTCTGCTTCCTGTCTCTATGAGAGCAGTTGAAATGATAGTAAGACTTCCTCCGTTTTCTATGTTTCTGGCAGCTCCAAAGAATCTTTTTGGTTTATGAAGAGCGTTGGCATCAACACCACCGCTTAGGACTTTTCCGCTTGAAGGTGTTACAGTATTGTAGGCACGAGCCAACCTTGTTATGGAATCTAGTAAAATTACCACATCTTTACCCATTTCAACTCGTCTTTTCGCTTTCTCAATAACTAGGTTTGCAACTCTTACATGGTTGGTTGCCGGCATATCAAAAGTAGAGCTGTAAACTTCTCCCTTGACACTTCTTTGCATATCAGTGACCTCTTCAGGTCTTTCATCTACTAGCAAGACGATAAGTTCTACTTCGGGATGGTTATGTGAAATTCCGTGAGCCAACTCTTTCATAAGTTCTGTTTTACCACTTCTAGGAGGAGCTACTATAAGTCCTCTCTGCCCTTTACCTATAGGAGTGAAGAGGTCAAGTACTCTTCCTGTCAGTCTCATTGGGTCATATTCCAACTTAATTCTTTCAGTTGGATATAGAGGTGTGAGATTTTCAAAAAGAGGTCTTTTCCTGCTCTCTTGCATAGGAAGGTAGTTTATAGCTTCTATTTTCAAAAGAGCATAGTATCTCTCCTGGTCTTTAGGAGGTCTTACTTGCCCTGTAACTATATCCCCGGTTCTTAGAGCAAATTTTTTGACTTGGGTGGCACTTACATAAGCATCATTTGCACTGTCACTGAAATTAGCGTCAGTTGTTCTTAAAAAACCATATCCTTCGTTGGTTATCTCCAAAATTCCTGTAAATAATATAAAACCACCTTTATTGACCTGAGATTTTAGTATCTCAAACATCAAATCCTGTCTTTTTAGTTCTTGAGGATTTTCCACATTCAAATCTGTTGCTATCTCTATCAGTTTTTCGAGTGGCATACCTCTTAGGTTTTCTATTTTGTAACCTTCTACCGGTATATGTGTTCTTGATTTGTGATAGTGGTGATTGTTGTTTTTGTTGTAATTGTTCGTATTGTTGTTGGAATTTGTATTTCCGCTCATTTTGCCTTCTTTTTGTAGTAAATTTAATCGCACATGAAGCTAGTTGTCTCTTCCATAATAGTAATATATGAGAAAAAACTAGAGTTCGATTGAATTGTAGATTTTATTTGTTTTGACATTTTATAAAAAGCTGAGAGTTTTGTCAAGAAAAATAGGCAAAATAAAATATAATCGGGTATAAAACAATACCCAAACACTTTAAAAGAGGATGAATTGGTCTGTTTTCTTCTATAAGAATTTTATATATTCCTAAATCTTGGCTGGTTTTTATCCTGTGAAGAAGCGAGAGCTTGAAAATAATATCCAAAGCCTTTATTATAGTAATGGATGATGCCAAAAAAGAGAAGTTGTTAAAAAACATTTGTGAAAATATCAAAAAGTAAAAAGACGGATGAAAAGATATAAACAGAATAACGCTTTTATCATAATAGTAGAGCAGATTTTGTATATAGTCTCTAAAATTTCTACCTTTTTGCCAAGATAGTTCAAAAAGTTCAAAAAATATGAGTCCGATGATAAAAATTTCCATAAAACAGATTTTACAGCAAATATCATAATAAATTTATTAGAAAGTCACGATATAATTACAGTTATATAGTTTTTGGAGTTTATATGTCAAAGAGACGATGTGACCATTGCCATCTTGAATTTGATGAAAGAGTCCTTTTCAGGGATGATTCTTTTAATGATGGTAGCAAATATTTTTGCTGTAAAGGTTGTCAGGGAGTATATCATCTTCTTAAAAGTGAGGGATTGGATGATTTTTATGAAAAGATGGGAGATGTTACGCTTGAACCTGCGAAAGAGGATATAGGAGATGTTCAAAAGTTTGATTTGGAAGGTTTCAGCAAAAAGTATATCAAAAAAACGCAAGACGGATTCAATGAAATATATCTGATTATAGAGGGGATTCACTGCAGTGCCTGTGTATGGTTGAATGAGAAAGTTTTGTATGATAAAGAGGGGATTATCGAAGCTTCCATAAATCAGACGAACAATAAAGCAAAAGTTGTTTGGGATGAAGAGAGTATAAAACTTTCTGAAATTATTTTGACTATAAGAAGCATCGGTTACAATGCATATCCTTATGATCCAAGTATTCAGGAAGATAGGGCAAATAGTGTAAGAAGAGAGTATTACTCCAAGCTTTTAGTCGGTATCTTTACAACTATGAATATCATGTGGATTGCAATAGCCCAGTATGCGGGATACTTTAGCGGAATGAGCAAAGATATAAAAAATTTGCTTAACTTTGCTGAGTTTGTTTTGGCGACTCCCACACTTTTTTATACAGGTTCTATCTATTTTAAAGGGGCTTATTACGGTTTAAAAAACCGTTATATAAATATGGATGTTTTGGTTGCAAGTGGTGCAACCTTGGCGTATGCCTACTCACTTTATGCCATGTTTTCCCAAAAAGGAGAGGTTTATTTTGATTCTGTAACTATGATAATAACTTTTGTTTTTGCAGGTAAGTATCTGGAAGTTTTGAGTAAGAAAAATGCAGTTGACAGATTGGATAGTTTCAGCGGTACTTTGCCTACAGAAGTAGTTGTGGTGAAAAACGGTGAAAAGATTTTACTTGGAGTAAATGAGGTAAAAAAAGGTGATCTGTTAGAGATAAAGGCTGGTGAAAAGATAGTAATAGACGGTTTGATAAAAAGCGGAGAAGGTTCATTTGATACTTCCAGTCTTACAGGGGAATCTTCGCCTGTTTTTCTAAAAGAAGGTGATAGAATATTAAGTGGTTATATATGTTTGGACAGTGTAGTAAGATATGAGGCGACCAATGAGTTTGCCGATTCGGCACTAAGTAAAATAACATCTCTTCTTGAAGAGTCTATGAACAAAAAGCCATATATTGAAAGACTTGCAAATATTGTATCCGGTTATTTCTCTTCGGCTATTTTGATTTTGGCTGTGGCAACTTTTTGTTTTTGGTATTTTGACGGAAGTGGTTTTGAAAAAGCTTTGATAGTTTCTATATCTGTTATTGTTATAGCCTGTCCTTGTGCTTTGGGTCTTGCAACTCCTGTTTCCACACTTGTGGGATTGGGTGTTGGTGCAAAAAGAGGAATCCTCTTTAAAGAAGCTTCATTTTTGGAAACTTTGGCCAAATGTGATACTTTGGTTTTGGATAAAACAGGAACTATAACGGAGGGTAAACCAAAGGTTATAGAAAAAAAATATCTAAAAGAGTTTGATGAAAGTCTGTTGTATTCTTTGGTTAAGCACTCCACGCATCCCATAAGTAAAGCAGTTGCTCAGTATTATGAAAAAAGAGGACTTGAAATAAAAGAGTTGAAAGATGTTAAAACCATAGAAGCAAGGGGGATAAAAGCTGTCTATAAAGATAAAAAGCTGTTTGGTGGCAATAGAGAATTTATGATTGAAAACTCAATAAATGTTAGAGATGAAACAGATACTGTAAGTGAGTTTTATTTTGCTGTAAATAATGAATTAGTGGCATTTTTTGCTCTTGAGGATTTACCCAGAGTTGACGCAAAAGAGTCAATACGAAATATAAAAAATCTGAATATTGAAATTGTTATGTTAACAGGAGATAATGAGAAAGTTGCACAAAAAATTTCTTCTGAAGTTGGTATAACTGATGTATATGCTTCTTTACTGCCTGGGGACAAAGCAGATATAGTTGAAAAAATGAGGCGGAAGGGGAAAAAGGTTGTTATGGCAGGTGACGGAATAAATGATGCTCTTGCCCTTTCAAAAAGCGAAATCGCAATCTCCTTGGGAAGCGGATCAGATATAGCTTTAGAGGTAAGTGATATTGTCTTGATGAATGATTCTTTTAAATCTTTGTATAACGCTTTTGTGATTTCAAAAAAAACTTACAGAACTATAAAAGAAAATCTTGCAATATCTTTAGTATATAATTCAGTCACCATTCCTTTGGCTATGATGGGATATGTTATTCCTCTTTTTGCGGCACTTTCGATGTCTCTTAGTTCATTGATAGTAATAGGTAACTCAATGAGAATAAACAGAATTAGATTTTAAAGGAAAATTATGAGTACAGGTGTAGTTGCTATGATGTTAGGAGCTTCCATAGCTCTTGGGGCTTTTGGTCTTTGGGCATTGTTGTGGGGACTTAAAAGTGGGCAGTTTGACGATAAAAACAGATTTTTGGACGGGGCTCTTAATGATGGTGAAGACGCTCTGAATGATGCTGTTATGCTTGAAAAAAGAAGAGAAGAGATATTAAAAAAAAGAAACACTAAGGAGAGCGGTTATCGCCCTCCGGATTGATTACTTAAGACCTGCTATATATTCAGATACTGCTTTTATATTTGCATCATCATTTTTAAGATCAGATTTAACTTTACCTTTCATAAGACCTTTCATACCTCTACCGTATGTACCGTCTCTGTAGCCTTTAAGAGCAGCTTCAATTTTAGCTGCATCCCAGCCTTTAACTACATGAGAAGTATTAAGAGCTTTTTTCTCAAAAGTTTTTCCGTGACAACTGTAACATTTTTTTGCCAAAGCCGCACCGTCAGCCGCCATCAATGTAGAAGCTGCCGCTAAAGCCAATACCAATGAAATTTTTTTCATATTAGATCCTTTTTTAAAATTTTAGAACTTATTATATCGTAGGTTGCTTTAATAAGCTTTAAAATTTCTTATGATTTATGTCAGTCAAATATAATAAATGGAATTTAAATTTTTTAAGATAATATTGTAAAAAATTATATTCGAGGATAATAATTGTTAAAAGTTGCTTTATATTTTTTTTTACTGATTTCTATATCTTTTGCTAAAGAATACAGTATCTGTAAATGTAGAATTTTTGATATAGACAGTGTTGAAAAATCTGTGAAGAAAATACTTGATGCTGAACCGAATAATGTTGAGTGCCTGATACAGTATGCCAGTATATATCTAAAAAAAGGAAAGCTCTCAAAAGGCTTTGAAATACTGGTTGAAGCTCATAGAATTGATCCCAAAAAGGTTAAGAGACACAAGATTTCGAAGATAATGCCTTTTGCCCTTAAAGTAACCATACTGAAAGAAAAAGCACAGAAAAACAAAGACCCTGGACTTTGGAAAGAGTTGGCTGACGGATATTTTGAGATAGGTATATTGGATGAGGCTATACTTGCATATAAACAAAGTCTCAAACTAAATCCGAAACAGAATGATACGAGATTTAAGCTGGCATTGGCATACAGAAAAAATGATCAGATATACAGTTCCTTTCTTGAGTTTAAAAAAGTTTTAGAAGAAGATAAAAATAACTTTTATGCCAGTTATTATCTCGCAAAAATATTGAAATATAATATTGGAAATTTGCAAAATTCTTTGAAATATTTTAAAATGGCAAAAGAGTTGCTTTTGTCTGAAAAAGAGAGATTTAAGGATAAAAAGTTTGAAATGTTGTTAAATGATTTAAATAAAGAACTTAAAAATGAATAAAGCAGTATTTTTAGACAGAGATGGAGTGATAAATATTGATAAATCATACCTTTATAAAATAGATGATTTTGAGTTTTGTAATGGGATA
>CAYRRJ010000013.1:0-13581 GCA_964426645.1 uncultured Campylobacterales bacterium
ATATGTGTATAGAGTGCGGATTTTGTGAAAGCACTTGTCCTTCCAATATGCTTACATTGACTCCTCGTCAAAGAATAGTTTGTAACAGATATATGACAGTATTGAAAAATGAAAATAAAATTGAAGATTTAAAAGAATTTGAAAAACTTTATCAATATGATGGTATAGAAACATGTGCTACATGTCAACTTTGTTCTATAGCATGTCCTGTAAAGATAGATACCGGTAATTTAACAAAAAAGCTGAGAGCAAAACAAAAAACAATTGTTTGGAAAACAACTTCCTCATTTTTGGCAAATCATTATGGAACTCTTTTGAGCATAGGAAGAGTTGCTTTGAGTACGGTTAAGGGTATAAACAGAGTTGTCCCGGACAGTGTTATGAGTGGAGTTTCTGAAGTTATTACAAATGTAAGTGGAGGTAAAATTCCAAAATGGACACCGTCTTTACCGGGTGGAAACAGTTTTAAAGGAAAACCTTCTTTAAAAAGTGATGAAAAAATTGTTTATTTTTCATCATGTATAAATAGAACTTTGGCAAATCCAAGACAGAAAGATGAAAAGTCTATAAGCGAGGTAGTGATTACGATCTTGGAAAGAGCCGGTTTTGAAGTAATAGTTCCTAAAAATATGGATGGATTATGCTGTGGTATGCCTTTTAGTTCAAAAGGATTTAAAGAGGACGGAAAGAAAAAATCAGATGAGCTTGAAATAGCACTCAGAATTGCCAGTAAAAATGGAAAATATCCTATATTATGTGATATGAGTCCATGTACCAAAACAATGTTGCAAAATTTTAGTTCAAATTTAAAGATATATGATACTGTTGATTTTACACATGATGTTTTGTTGGATAAATTGAATTTTAGACAGACAGATGAACCTATAGTTATACATACAACCTGCAGTACAAGGAAAACAGGTTTGGCAGAAAAATTTGAAAAAATAGCAAAAGCCTGTAGTAAAAATGTTACAATTCCCAAAAGTGTAGGTTGTTGTGGATTCGCCGGAGACAGGGGTTTTACATATCCTGAACTTAACAAATCGGCATTGAGACATCTGAAAGAGGAGATTCCCTCAGACGTAAAATATGCATTTTCAACAAGCAAAACCTGTGAGATAGGTCTTAGTGAGCACAGCGGATTGGATTATAAATCGATTTTTTATCTTATTGAGAGGTGTACCAGATAATATTTTTATTATAATAATATTAATTTTTGCTTAATTTATATTATATTTTATATATAGGTTTTGTTTAATAAAAGAAATGATAAAATAACCCAAAATAGACTTGAAAGGTTATTATATGGAGTATAATCTAGTAGCCGAGGGTTTAAAGTTTATGGTGTTGGGAATGGTGACTGTTTTTCTTTTTTTAATAGTCATGGTATATATTCTCAATCTCCAATCCAAGCTTGTACAGAAGTATTTCCCTCAGAAAAAGAAACAAGTTGCTAAAGTTGCTAATTCTGGTACAGTTAGCTCATCCAAGAAAGATGACAACCTCTTAGTTGCAGTTATTACAGCTGCTGTTACTCAACACAGAAATCAAAATACTTAATATAGGACATAATGATGGCTAAAAAATACATTGACATTATGGATACCACTTTTAGAGACGGTTTCCAGTCTGTTTTTGGCGGAAGGGTTTTAATGGATGATTTTATGCCCGCAGTTGCGGCTGCAAAAGAGGCCGGAATTACCCATTTTGAGTTTGGAGGTGGAGCTAGATTTCAAAGCCTCTTTTTCTATTTGAATGAAAATGCTTTTGATATGATGGATAAATTTCGTGAGACTGTTGGAGAAGATGCAAATTTGCAAACCCTGGCCAGAGGTGTAAATACAGTTATGCTGGATACCGGGAGCAGGGAACTTATAGATTTACATGCAAAAATGTTTAAAAAACACGGCACAACTACTATCAGAAATTTTGATGCGCTAAATGATGTTGAAAATCTAAAGTATAGTGGAGAGAGGATAACCCATCATGGATTAAAACATGAAGTAGTAGTTACTATGATGGATTTGCCTCCTGGATGTAGTGGAGCTCATGATGTTGCTTTTTATGAAAAAACCTTAAGAGATATACTGGATGCCGGTATCCCCTACAGCAGTGTGTGTTTTAAAGATGCAAGCGGAACTTCAAGTCCAGGTAAAGTATATGAAACTATAAAAATGGCGAAGAAGCTTCTTCCTGAGGGTACTCATGTCAGACTTCATACTCACGAGACTGCAGGAGTTAGTGTGGCTTGTTATATGGCAGCTCTTGAAGCCGGAGCAGACGGTATAGATTTGGCGGCATCTCCTGTAAGTGGAGGAACAAGCCAACCCGATATCCTTACAATGCTTCATGCTGTCAAAGGTAAAGATTTTGATTTGGGCGGTTTAGAGTTAGAAAAGATTTTAAAATATCAAGAGGTTTTACAAGATTGTTTGAGTGATTATTTTATGCCACCTGAAGCTACGCAGGTATCTCCTTTGATTCCTTTTTCTCCTATGCCTGGAGGAGCTCTCACAGCCAATACCCAAATGATGAGAGATAACAATATACTTCATAAATTTCCAGAAGTTATAAAAGCTATGAGAGAAGTTGTAGAAAAGGGAGGATATGGTACAAGTGTAACTCCTGTTTCGCAGTTTTATTTCCAACAAGCTTTTAACAATGTAATGTTCGGTTCTTGGAAAAAGATAGCCGAAGGTTATGGAAAGATGGTTTTGGGATATTTCGGACATACTCCTACAAAACCGGATGAAGAAGTTGTAAAACTTGCAAGTGAGCAGTTGAAGTTAGAGCCTACAACTGAAAATGCTATAGATTTGGCTGATAGAGATGAAACAAAATCTATGGCATATACAAAATCCATCTTGGAAAAAGAGGGTATAGAGATAAATGATGAAAATGTTTTTATAGCAGCTTCCTGTAAAGAGAAAGGTATAGCTTTTCTAAAAGGAGAGGCGAAAGTAAATGTTAGAAAAATAGATAAAAATGCAAAAAAAGAGGAGAATAAAAAAGTGGCAAATTCAAGCGGAGAATATACTGTCATAGTAAATGGTCAGAAGTATAATGTACAGGTTAAAGAGGGATTGGATGCAAATGTTGAAGTGAAAAGTGTTTCCAAAGCTCCAGCACCTGCATCTGAAGTAACTCCTAGCAGTTCTAGCGGATATGAAGTAAAATCCAATTTGCCTGGTACAGTTTTTAAAATTGTCGTGGCAAATGGACAGAGTGTAAAAGAGGGTGATGTTTTACTTGTACTTGAGGCTATGAAAATGGAAATAGAAGTTGTAGCTCCTCAAGACGGTGTTGTAAATTCCATTTTGGTAAATCAAGGTGATAGTGTAGAAGATGGTCAAACATTAGTAATTATTTAAGGTCATGAAAATGAAAAATTTAATGTTTATTGTATTGACTCTTTTTGCAGTCAGCTTTTTAGCAAAACCTTTATACGCTTCTTCATCAGCTACAGAAACAATGGTTGAGAAGAAAGTTGAGAGCAAGAGTGTACATGAGGTTAAAAGTATTGGTGAAATGTTTAAGAATTTTTATAAGACTACAGGGATATATGCTTTTTTGCATCCTAAAGACGGAGCTACCAATGCTTTGGGAGAGCCTCTTAGCAAATTTGCCCAGAGTTGGGGTAGAATTATAATGATATCTATAACTTTTCTTCTCTTTTATTTGGCTATTGCAAAAGGATTTGAACCTTTGCTTTTGCTTCCTATTGCCTTTGGAGGATTGTTGGCAAATATTCCGTTGGCAAATATAATAGGACATGAAGGTTTTATAGGAGTTCTTTTTGAAAGTGGTATAAAAAATGAGCTTTTCCCTTTGATTATATTTATGGGTGTTGGAGCTATGACGGATTTTGGTCCACTTTTGGCAAATCCAAGAATGGCACTTTTGGGAGCTGCTGCACAGTTTGGTATATTTGGTTCACTTGTAGGTGCATTGGCTCTTTCAGAATATACAAGTTGGTTTAGTTTTACGCTTAAAGATGCTTCTGCAATCTCTATAATAGGAGGGGCAGACGGTCCTACATCTATATTTGTCGCTTCAAAACTTGCACCTGATCTCATGGGAGCTATCGCAGTTGCAGCATATTCCTATATGGCGCTGGTACCTATTATACAACCTCCTATTATGAGACTCTTTACAACTCCTGAAGAGAGAAAGATAAAGATGAAACAGTTAAGAGATGTGAGTAAACTTGAAAAACTTCTTTTTCCTCTAACTGTTTTAATACTTTCTATTTTGATACTTCCTGAATCTACTCCTTTGATAGGAGCTTTAACTTTTGGTAACTTTGCCAGAGTTTCGGGAGTAGTTGACAGATTGAGTGATACTATGCAAAATTCACTTATTAATATAGTTACTATTTTCTTGGGTTTGGCAGTTGGATCAAAACTTGCGGCTGAGAAGTTTTTGGTAGCTGATACACTTGGTATTTTGGCTATTGGACTGGTTGCATTTGCCGTAGGAACTGCTGCCGGAGTTATAATGGCCAAAATAATGAATAAATTTTCAAAAAATCCTATCAATCCTCTGATTGGTTCAGCCGGGGTCAGTGCTGTTCCAATGGCGGCTAGAGTTAGTAATAAAGAAGGAATGAAGGCTGATCCTACAAATATGCTTTTGATGCATGCAATGGGTCCTAATGTTGCTGGTGTTATCGGTTCCGCTGTAGCTGCTGGTGTATTGTTGTCTATATTTAAATAAGTAAGGAAGAGAAGATGTCTAAGGTAAATAGACTGGAAGATTTGGGTTTGGAAAATATAGGAAAGATTTACCATAACCTGAGCTATGAAGAATTATTTGAACATGAAGTAAAAAATAATGAAGGAAGAGTAACTAGCAGTGGTGCTTTTAGTGTTGATACGGGTGTATTTACCGGTCGTAGTCCCAAAGATAAATATTTTGTCAAACAGGATCCGTCACAAAAATATATAGCATGGGGAAATATAAATCAACCTACTTCAACAGAAGTTTTTGATGATCTTTTCAAACTTGCCAAGAAGCAGTTGTCGGGGAAAGATCTTTATATAATGGATGCTTATGCCGGAGCCAGTTTGGACAGTAGAAAAAATATAAGAGTCGTTTCAGAGATTGCATGGCAGGCACATTTTGTAAAAAATATGTTTATAAGACCCAAAGAAGAAGAGTTAGAAGATTTTGTACCTGACTTTACTCTTTATGTTGCATGTAAAACTGTGGATAAAGATTATAAAAAACATGGACTTAACTCTGAAGTATTTGTAGTTTTTAATATAGAAGAGAATATTGCAGTAATTGGTGGTACATGGTATGGAGGAGAGATTAAAAAAGGTGTCTTCTCTATGATGAACTACTGGTTACCACTTGAAGGTAAACTTTCTATGCATTGTTCTGCAAATGTGGGGGAGAGGGGGGATAGTGCTCTTTTCTTTGGACTTAGCGGTACTGGGAAAACAACTCTTTCAACTGATCCTAAGAGAAAATTGATAGGTGATGATGAACATGGTTGGGATGATAATGGTATTTTTAATTTTGAGGGCGGTTGCTATGCAAAGTGTATAAATCTTTCAAAAGAGAGTGAACCGGAAATATTTAATGCTATCAGAAGAGATGCTTTGCTTGAGAATGTAGTTATCGATGAAGAAGGAAATGTAGATTTTGATGATGGAAGTAAGACGGAAAATACAAGAGTTTCCTATCCTATCTATCATATTGAAAATTATGAGCCTAGCTCACAAGCAGGACATCCTGAAAAGATAATCTTTTTAACAGCTGATGCGTTTGGAGTATTACCTCCTGTCAGTAAACTTACAAAAGATCAGGCAATGTACTATTTTCTAAGTGGATATACTGCCAAAGTGGCAGGAACAGAGAGAGGCATAGATAAACCTGTAGCTACATTCAGTTCGTGCTTTGGAGAGGCATTTTTGCCTTTACATCCTACAGTTTACGCAAAACTTTTGGGTGAGAAGATAGATAAACACGGTTCAGAAGTTTATTTGGTCAATACCGGATGGAGTGGCGGAAGCTACGGAGTTGGTAAGAGGATGAGTATAAAAGCTACAAGAGCCTGTATAGATGCCATTTTGGATGGCAGTATAAATGATAGTGAATTTGAAAAAATTCCTGTATTTGATTTGGCTATTCCAAAGTCTCTAAAAGGTGTTGATGCTAATGTTTTAAATCCTATCAATACCTGGGAAGACAAAGATGCATACAATGCCACCAGAGATGAGTTGGCAAAAATGTTTGTTGAAAATTTTAAAAAATTTATTACAGAAAATTCGGATTACTCTTACGCAGGACCGAAAATTTAAAAACTTCATAAAAGAGAGAAGTATCTCTTCTCTCTTTTAAACTCCCTTACATGTAAAAGGATTTCAAATAATGGCAAAAGTTGCTTCAGGTAAAATAAAGAATAAAAGTTCCAAACTTTTAGATGAATTTAATGCATCTATTATGTTTGACAAAAATCTGTATCTTGAAGATATAGAAGGTTCGATTGCCCATGTTAAGATGTTGGCTAAACAGAATATTATAGAACAAAAGAGTGCTGATAATATAATAGACGGTTTATTAAAGATACAAAATGAGATAGAAAACGGAGAGTATAGTTTTGTTATAGGAGATGAAGATATTCATATGTCTATAGAGAGTAGGCTGACTAAACTGATAGGTGATGATGCAAAGAAAATGCATACTGCAAGAAGCAGAAATGACCAGGTGGCACTTGATTTTAGACTTTATGTACTTAAAAATTCAACGATAATTGTAAATTTACTTTTTGATTTGGAAAATGTTTTATTGAAAATTGCAGAAAAACATACCGATACTCTGCTTCCTGGTATGACTCATTTACAACATGCCCAACCTATAAATTTTGCATATCATATGCTTGCATATATGAGTATGTTTAAAAGAGATATAGAGAGGTTTAAGAGTTCAATTGATAGAAACTCTGTATCTCCTATAGGGTGTGCTGCACTTGCCGGGACTCCTTATCCTACGGATAGAGAGTATGAAGCTAAGCTTCTTGGTTTTGACAAAGTCAGTATAAATTGTTTGGATACCGTGAGCGACAGAGATTTTGCATTGGAGATTTTGTTTAATATCTCAACAATGATGATGCATATTTCAAGATTATCTGAAGAGATAATACTTTGGAGTAGTAGTGAGTTTGGTTTTATAGAGTTGAGTGATGAGTACAGTACGAGTAGTTCTATAATGCCTCAAAAAAAGAATCCTGATGTTCCAGAGCTTTTACGAGGAAAAACAGGTAGAGTTTATGGAAATCTTCTCTCTTTGTTGACTGTATTAAAAGGGTTGCCTCTGGCTTATAACAAGGATATGCAAGAGGATAAAGAGGGAGTTTTTGATAGTGTTAAAACGGCGTTAATTTCTGTTGAGATTTTGACTAAAGCTTTAGATACTATGAGTATAAATACTAAAGCCATGCTAAAAGCTACCAAAAAGGGACATTTAAGTGCTACAGATTTGGCAGATTATCTGACTGCAAAATGTGGATATGCTTTTAGAGATGCTTATAAACTTACGGGAGATATAGTAGGATATGCTGATGAAATTGGCAGGGATGTAAGTGAGCTTGGTTTGGAAGAATTACAAAAATTTGAGCCTAAGATAAAAGAGGATATTTTGGATACTCTGGATTTGAAAAATTCTATGAATGCTAGAAATTCACAAGGAGGAACTTCCATAAGCTCTACAAAAAAACAGATAGATTATTTTAAAGAGTGGTTGACAAAGAGAAGATAATCTCTTTGTCAACTGCTGATTAAAAGAAGCTTTTAGAATCACTGTCTGCCATATGATTCCATGAAAGTTTTGCCCCTCCAAGAAGATGAAAATGAAGGTGCATTACCTCCTGACCACCGTTTTCTCCATTGTTTGTTATAAGTCTGTAACCTGTCTTGTCAAGTCCTAAAAGTTTAGCCACTTCATGGATGAACTCTGTCATTTTACACATGATTTCAGGGTCAGTTTCCTGAAAATTTTTATACTCCTTTTTAGGAATAATAAGTATATGAATAGGAGCTTTAGGATTTATATCGTGAAAAGCGAGAAAGTCGTCATTTTCCAAAACTTTGTTTGACGGTATTTCTCCGTTTATTATTTTTGTAAATATTGTCATTTTAAATCCTTTGTTTTATTTTCGACTCTATTATAGAAAAAAAAAGCTTTTAACTCTTTTATAATCAAATTTTTTGTAAAATAGATATAAAAATAACCCAACATAAGGGAGTAATAGTTTGAAAGAGATGAAAAAAGCACTTTTAGAGTGCAAAAGTCTGCAAGAGTTAGAGAAGTTAAGAGTAGAGATATTTGGTAAAAAAGGATTTTTTGCTTCCCAGTTTCAGAAGTTAAAGGCTCTTAAAGGCGATGAAAAAAAAGATTTCGCACAAAAATTAAACAGTGATAAAAATGAGTTTGTTTCTTTGATAAATGAGAAAAAAATGCTACTTGAAACAGTGTTGTTAGAGCAGAGGATGAAAGAAGAGGCTGTCGATATGACACTGTTTGATTCTAAGCCTGACTGTGGAGTTCTTCATCCTGTTATGGATACTATGGACAGGATTATAGAGTATTTTGTGGGGATGAATTTTTCTATAGAGACCGGACCTTTGGTAGAGGATGATTTTCATAATTTTGAGGCTTTAAATCTTCCAAAACACCATCCTGCCCGAGATATGCAAGATACATTCTATTTTGAAGACGGTATGCTTCTTCGTACTCATACGAGTCCTACACAGATAAGAACAATGATGAGCCAAAAACCTCCTATTAGAATGATAGCGCCGGGAGCTGTTTTCAGAAGAGATTATGATTTAACTCACACTCCTATGTTTCATCAGGTTGAAGGATTGGTTGTAGATGAGGCAGGAAAAGTCTCTTTTGCCAATTTGAAATTTATATTGGAAGATTTTCTAAAATACATGTTTGGAGATGTTAAAGTTAGATTTCGTCCCTCATTTTTTCCTTTTACGGAACCAAGTGCAGAAGTGGATATAAGCTGTATATTTTGTAAAGGAAAGGGTTGCAGAGTCTGTTCACATACCGGATGGCTTGAAGTTTTGGGAAGCGGATATGTAGATGAAAATGTATTTAAAGCCGTGGGATATGAAAATGTGAGTGGATATGCTTTTGGACTTGGAGTTGAGAGATTTGCAATGCTCATTCATAAGATACCTGATTTAAGGTCTTTGTTTGAGGGAGATTTGAGATTATTGGAGCAATTTAGATGATTATTACAAAACAATGGTTACAAGAGTGGATAGATGTCAGTAAACTTTCCACGGAAGATATAGCAGATACGCTGAATGCAATAGGTTTGGAAGTTGATAGTATAAAGAAGATAAGAATACCAAAAAATATTGTTGTAGGGTATGTACTGTCTTGTGAAAAACATCCAAATGCAGATAAGCTTAATGTTTGTAAAGTTGATATAGGTGACAAGATAGAGCAGATAGTTTGTGGTGCCAAAAATGTTGCAAGTGGTCAGATGGTGGCAGTTGCTAAAATAGGTGCCATTATGCCTGATGGATTGGTAATAAAAGAGGCAAAGTTAAGAGATGTTTTTTCTTATGGCATGATATGCTCTTCAAATGAATTGGGACTTCCAAAGATAAATGACGGTATTATGGTTCTGGATGAGAGTATTGGAGAGTTGAAACTTGGAAAAGAACTTTGTGAATATCCTCTTTTAAATGATGATATTATTGAGATAGAACTTACTGCCAACAGAGGTGATTGTCTTAGTGTTTATGGCGTTGCTAGAGATATAAGTGTTCCTTTTAAACTTGATTTGCAAATACCTGAAGCGGAAGAAGAAGATGAACATCAGCTTGGAATCGGTAGAGTGTTAAATGTTACGAGTGGAGATAGAGTAGAATCTTCATTGGTATTTAAAGCTATGGAAAACAGAGAAATAAAATCCAATCTTCTGATAGATTTAAGACTTGCAATGATAGAAGAGAGTGACAATGATGATTTGCAAAATTTTTTAATATATTCTACATATTCTACCGGAGTTTTGTTGAGAGCTTACAGACATGACCTTTTTGAAGTAAAAGAAGAGAGAGCCAATTTGTACATTAAAAAGCAGGAAAACGGTCTGGATGCTGTATTGGGGAAAAAGGTCGTATCGTATATCGGTGTTTTTCAAGAAGAGAACTCAAAGGCAAAAGCTGATACTCCAAAGATTATTTTGGAAGCAAACTATACACATCCAAATATTATTTTAAATAACAGTTTTGGCAAAAAATTTGAAAAAGACAGACATTTTTACAGGTCAACAAGAGGCAGTGAACCTGATTTGAATTTTGGAATCAATTTTTTACTGAAGATTCTTAAAGATGAATCTGATGTGATGGTTTATGCAGGAAGTCAGCAGGTTATGCAAGACAGTGAAAATGTTATTATAAATCTGAATTTGGAAGAATTAAAAAGTATAATAGGACAGGAAATTTCAAAAAATAGAATAATAGATATACTTAAAAGACTCGGGTTTGATGTACAGTTTAAACATGAGCAGGAGATTTTAAATATAAAAGTTCCTTTTTTCAGACATGATATTTTAAATAAACAGGATGTATGTGAAGAGATTGTAAGAATAGTGGGAATAGACAATATAGAAGCAACACCTTATGTCTTTTCTGAAAAATCAAGATTAAATGATTCATATTTTGAATTTAAAAAGCGACAGATGTACAGGAATAAGGCTGTAAATAACGGTTTTTTTGAAACTATGCATTTTGTTTTTGATGATAGAGAAAGAAATGCCAAATATGGTTTGGAAACATTACTAAAGAAAAAAGAGCTGGCAAATCCGATAACCAGTGAGTTAAATTCTCTCAGGTCATCTTTGATACCAAATATACTTGATTCTGTCAGTAAAAATTTAAATTACGGTAAAAAAAGTGTTCCTCTTTTTGAGATAGGAACTGTTTTTAACAAAAAAAGAGAAGAGAGTTTAAAAATGGCTCTTGTATATTGTGGTGAAATTGGCAATCCAAATATACAAAACCATGGTAAACCGGCAACAATTGATTTTTACACATTTGCAAAGAAAATAACAAATATAATAGGTGAGTTTGATATAGAAAAATCAAAGCCTAAAAATCTCCTTTGTAATCCTTATGAATATGCAAGAGTGATAATAGAGGGAAAAGATATAGGTTTCATATCCAAACTTCATATAAATGTACAGAAAGATTTTGATATATATGATACTTATATATGTGAGTTGGATTTTGAAAAGCTGATTTATGAGAAGGTTGAAGTAGAGCCTTATTCAAAATTTCAGGCACTGTCTAGAGATTTGAGTCTGATGGTTAAAAAAGATATCGAATATTCCAAAATAAAAAATTCTATCGAAGAAATTGCTCCTAAAGAGTTGATAGATTTTAAAGCTATTGATGTATATGAGAGTGAAGAGTTTGGAGATAAAAAGAGTTTAACTGTAAAATTTTATTTCCAGTCACTTGAAGAAACACTCAAGGATGAAAAGGTATCAGCCATAATAGATGAAATATTAAACGCATTAAAAGATAAGTTTGGTATTACAATCAGATGAGTTTGTTAAAAGTATATCCCTCAAATAGTTTTGAGTGTGAGATAACAGATATTGCAAGTGATAAATCTATATCTCACAGATGTTCTATTTTTTCTCTTTTGAGTGATAAACCGTCAGTAATAAGAAACTATCTAAGAGCTGAAGATACTATGGCAACTTTAAATATAGTATCTTTGTTAGGTGCTAAAGTAGAAGATAATAAAGAGTCTATTGTGATAACTCCTCCTTTACATGTAAGGGAGCCTAGTGAAATACTTGATTGTGGAAATTCCGGTACTGCTATAAGACTTTTGATGGGTTTTTTATCTGCACAAAAGGGATTTTTTGTATTGAGTGGAGATAAATACCTTAACTCAAGACCTATGAAAAGAGTCTCAAATCCTCTAAGAAGTATAGGAGCACAAATAGACGGAAGAGAAGATGGAGAGTATGCTCCTTTGGCTATAAGAGGAAATTCCAATTTAAAAGCTTTTGATTATGATAGTAAAATAGCTTCTGCTCAAGTTAAAACTGCTTTGATACTCTCTGCTTTAAAGAGCAACGGTATTTGTAAATATAATGAACCTGAATTGAGTAGAAATCATAGTGAAAATATGTTAAAAGCTATGGGAGCAAAAATAGATACGAAAGATAATAAAATAACCATACAACCTCTAAAAACTCCTTTAGAACCTTTAAATATAACGGTACCTAATGATCCTTCAAGTGGTTTTTTCTTTGCAGTTGCTGCAGCTATTAAAAAAGGTTCAAAAGTGATACTTAAAAATATGCTTTTAAATGATACTAGAATAGAGGCCTATCGAGTTTTGGCAAATATGGGTGCAAAAGTAGAATTTATTGAGCAAGATAGTAAATATGAAAAAATAGGAGATATTATAATTGAGGGAGATGAGTTAAAGGGTGTAGAAGTTTCACAAAATATCTCTTGGCTTATAGATGAGCTTCCTGCACTCTCTATTGCTTTTGCTTGTGCTAAAGGTAAAAGTATAGTAAAAAATGCAAAAGAGCTTAGGGTAAAAGAGAGTGACAGAATCTCTACGGTTGTAGAGGGTTTAAAAAAGTGTGGTATTGAGTGTGAAGAGTTTGAAGATGGTTATAAAGTAGTAGGTGGAGATTTGAAAAGTGCAAAAATCAACTCTTACGGTGACCATAGGATTGCTATGAGTTTTTCAATAGCCGGAATGGTATCTGGTATGGAGATAGAGGATATTGGGTGTATATCTACATCTTTTCCAAATTTTATAGATTTACTATCTGAATTTACCAAAATAGAAGAGAGAAGATAAAAGGGTAAAATGTGGAGATAAAGTTAGCAAAGAGCTATGGATTTTGTTTTGGGGTTAAAAGAGCTATCAAAATAGCAGAAGATTCAAAAAATGCTTCAACAATAGGTCCTTTGATACATAACAACGAAGAGATTAAAAGATTGAAAGAGAATTTTAATGTAGAAACTCTTAAAGATGCAAGTGAAGCTGATGGTGTGGATAAAGCGATTATAAGAACTCATGGTATAACCAAGAGTGATTTAAATAAATTAAAAAATAAAGGTACAGAGATAATAGATGCTACCTGTCCTTTTGTTACAAAACCTCAACAGATATGTGAGCAGATGAGTAGTGAGGGTTATGATATAGTGATATTCGGGGATAAAAATCATCCTGAAGTTAGAGGTGTTGAGAGCTATGCCAAAAACGGTGCAAAAGTTGTTTTGAGTTTGGATGAGATAAAATCCTATAATTTTTCCAACAAAATAGCTGTTGTATCACAGACTACCAGAAAAATAGATCAGTTTTTGGAGATAACAAGTTACCTTATAAAAAACTATAAAGAAGTAAGGGTTTTTAATACTATCTGTAATGCAACATTTGAGAATCAGGATGCTGCAAAAGAGTTGGCGAAAGAAGCAGATGTAATGATTGTAGTAGGTGGTAAAAATTCATCAAATACAAAGCAGTTATATCTGATTGCCAAGGAGTATTGTGAAGAGAGTTTTTTAATAG
>CAYRRJ010000014.1:0-13358 GCA_964426645.1 uncultured Campylobacterales bacterium
GCAGGAGAAGTAGTAACAGAAGAAAATATCCGTTCTATCCGTCCTGGATATGGACTACACCCGAAATATCTACCAGAAATCTTAGGGAAAAAATTTGCAAAAGATCTACAAAAAGGCACACAAGTTGCTTTGGATTTAATAGTTTAACAAAATAACCGATATAACTTACAAGAAAAACAAAAGGATGTGTTATGGCAGGAGCAATTAGTTCATTGGGACTTGGATCTGGTGTTTTAACTGCAGATGTAGTAGATCAACTTAAAGAAGCAGAAAAAAGTTCTATTATTACACCTATTGAAAAGAAAGTAAAATTTGCAGCACAAAAATCTCAAGCACTTGATTTACTTTCATCTTTAATGACAACATTTAAAGCAAGTACACGAGAGTTAGCAGATGATACTATCTTTTTAAACAGAACAGTAAGTGGAACAAATGGTGGAGTTGAAGTAAGTGCACACGCAGGTACTGCTGTACAAAATTTCAATATTTCTGATGTAAAAATAGCAACAAAAAGTGTGCAAGAAAGTGGTTCTTTTGCAAGTGAAAATACACATATAGCAACAGGCGATGGTAGTTTAAATTTAAGTGTAGGTGGAAAAGACTATACAATTAAATATACTGCTCAAACAACGCTTTCTCAGCTCCAAGAGAGTATTAGAGATGCTGCAGGAGAGAGTGTCACCGCTTCTTTGTTACAAACTGGAGATAGTGCTTATTCACTCATTCTAAAATCCAATAAAACAGGTACTGACCAAGATATTACTCTCACAGATAATAGTGGAAAACTTGATGATAAACTTATCAACAAAACATATAAATCAGATACATATGCTACAGCTGATACTACAGTTACATCAGATGCAGGAACAATGGACGTTACAATAGGTTCTACCCATACTTCCATTGCTTATACAAGTGGAATGACACTCACTCAATTTCAAGATGCTCTTAATCAAGATACAACATTCTCTTCTGTTGCTACTGCAAATGTTGTCCAAGAGACAAGTGGAGATTTTAAACTTGTCATCAATCCTATTGGATCAGAAGATGGACAAGATATAACAATTGCAGAAAATGGAACCTCTTCAGGTTTAGACGTTGGGATAACAACAAATGCTACAAATACTACAGGAACAATGAATGAAGTACAACAAGCAAGTGATGCAAGTTTTAAATATGATGGTATTACATTAACACGCAGTTCAAATGAGATTGAAGACCTTATTGTAGGAGTTAAAATCACTTTGAAATCTGACAATGCAAGTGCTAATATTTCTATATCTCAAGATAGAGATCCCATTGCCAAAGAACTTGAAAATTTTGTCAATGCCTATAATTCAATGATTAAAGAGTTAGGAGACATGACAACAGCTGATGTTGAGGAGGGAACAAGAGGAGTGTTTTTTGGAGATTCTAACATCAGAAATCTCGGTCGTGAAATTACAAATCTTATTACCTATTCCGATACAAATGCCAATTCTCTTGCAAATTTTGGTATAGATATGGATGAATCAGGAAAACTCTCTTTTAATCGAACAGATTTTGATCTTCAAATGGATAAAGATCCAGATAATGTTATGAAATTTTTTAGTGGAGAAACACTCGATGATAAAGGAGTTTTTGATCTTTTAGATGACAAACTTGGCAGTTATACTAAAACAAGTTCTGGAATTCTTGCTATTTTAGGTGATGGAATTAAGAATGAGCAAGATTCACTCAATGATAACTATAAAAAATCAATGGCATTGCTCAACAGCAGATACAACACACTTACAGAAAGATTTATAGCTTATGATGCAATGATAAGTCAAATCAATGCACAGTTTAGTTCGCTACAAATGCAAATTGATGCTGCCATTAATGCTAAAAAATAAGTGATTTAGATGAGAATAGCTATTTTTGCACATGATGCAGGAGCAAGTGATCTGCTCCTTGCATTACAAAACAACTTTCAAGAGCAATATACATTTCTTAATTTTTATACTCCAAATTCCCCGTTTGACAGATTACTGCGACATCACAATAAAAAAGTACTACAATACGCAACTCTCACAGATGATTTAACAGCTTTTCAAGCTGATCTTATCCTTATAGGAACAAGTTGGCAAACAGATATTCACAATCTGTTTCTTAACTATGCAAAAGAGAATAACATCCCTTCAGCTGCTTTTTTAGATCATTGGACATACTATGAGAAAAGATTTAAAGATATTTTTCCAAACTTCATACTCACTTTTGATACACATAGTACACAACTTGCAAAAAAAGCCAATCTACCAAATGTGATTGAGATACAAAACTATCACCTTCAAGCACTCAAAAAACAATATAGTACTATAAACAAAACATCGAAAAAACAGCTTCTTTTTCTAAGTGAGCCTACTGCAAAAGTTGCATTTTCTCGTTATAATAATACAAAATATTGGGGATTTGATGAGATTGACATATTCAAGGAGATTCTTCATTTTGCTAAAGAGAATGATTTTGAACTTTTAGTACGACTCCACCCCTCAGATGAAAGTAGAAAGTACAAAAAAGTAGAATCAACATTTTCAATTTCAACCAACACCCTTTTAGAAGATATAGCAAATTCACAACTCATAATCGGTATAGATACTATAGCACTTTACTACGCATATATATTTGGAAAAAAAGTTGTAGCACTTATGCCAAGTAGCAACAGAGAAGTTGTTGTTCCTCTACCACAAAAAAACATTAAAAAAACATTACAACAGCTCGACATAGATACACTCCAAACTTACGACACTAAAAAAGAGAAAAACAATGGATTGCAATTTGACACATTTATACAGAGGTACATTGTATGAATACAACACAGCTCAAAAGTGCCCTTATAGGGGTTGGTAATATTGCAGCTTTTATAGATTCACCAGAATCTTCAAATATTGCAAGCCATACAAAAGCATTTTTACATTGTAAAAAAACACAACTTGTATCACTTTTTGAACCAAATGCAAAGAATATTGCAAAATTCAAACAACGATGGAATATTAAAGTTTCCATCTACAACTCTTTAGATGATCTACTCCAAAGGGAAATAGATATACTAGCCATCACCTCCCCTACAAAAACTCATTTTGAGATACTCCAAAAAGCTCTCTATAGCAAAGCATCCTACATTCTTTGTGAAAAACCACTTGTAAGTTCACTAGAAGAGCTGCAACAAATAGAAAAACAACTCCTTGCAAGTGATAAAAAGATTCTTATCAATATTATCAGAGAATACAATCCAATCTACCAAGAAGTTTATAAAAAAATTCAATCTAATTTATATGGTAAACCTGTTGCTTTTCATGCAGTATGTACAAAAGGGCTACTTCATAACGGTATCCATCACCTTTCACTTCTTGAACAGCTTCTTGGGGAGATCATAGCTATACACTCCACTAACACACAACACGCAAGTGATGATCTTATAGGAGATTTTACCATAAAAACAGATCTATGCAATGGAACACTAAATATTTTAAAAGATGTAACATACTCAACGTTTACACTGACACTTTGGTTTGAAAACGGCAAAATAGAACTACTTAAAAACGGTGATCTTATCTACTGCCACAAAGCCTTGCCATCTGAGGAATATGAAGGGTACTCTTTTTTAGAGCAGGAGTGTAGCTACATACAGGTACTAAACCACTATGCACTCGATAGTTTAGAGTTTTTACTCACCAAAGATAAGAAAACTTTAGATACAATTTTACGTAAACATTTACAGCTTCACAGAAAAATTTTTCTTACACTGCAAAAGGGATACTATGAAACTAGCAATTAACGGCGGTAAGAAAGTAAGAACAACACCATTTCCAGCTTACAATACCATAGATATACATGAAGAAGAAGCAGTACTGCGTCTACTCAGAAGTGGCAAACTCTCAACTTTTTTAGGTACCTGGCATGATGATTTTTTTGGCGGAAAAGAAGTGCAATCACTTGAGAGAGAGTGGGCAAAATTTTTCAAAGTCAAACACGCAATCTCTATGAACTCAGCAACTAGTTGCCTTTTTGCTGCTGTTGGTGCCATTACCATCCAACCAGGTGATGAAGTGATAGTCTCCCACTATACCATGAGTGCAACAGCTACTGCCATTTTACTCTATGGAGGGATCCCTGTTTTTGCAGACATAGAAAAAGATTTTTACTGTCTTGATCCACTCGATGTAGAAAAAAAGATAACACCCAAAACAAAAGCAATCATCACTGTTGATATTTTTGGTGGGGTGAGTAACTTTACACAACTTCATCAAATTGCAAACAAACATAACCTTAAAATAATCGAAGACAGTGCACAATCACCCTACGCAAAACTTGGTGATAAGTTTGCAGGAACACTTGGTGATATAGGTGTCTTTTCTCTTAATTACCATAAACATATCCACTCTGGAGAAGGTGGTATAGCTGTAACTAACAACGATGAACTTGCAGATAAACTACGACTCATTCGAAATCATGCAGAATCAGTTTTGGCAGCACGAGGATATAAATCTAAAGAGCAACTCCATAATATGCTTGGTTTCAACTACAGAATGACCGAAATAGAAGCAGCCATAGCAAAAGAGCAGCTCAAAAAACTCCCTCAACTCATCAAGCAAAGACAAGACAATGTCATCTACCTTGAATCACTGTTAAAAGATCTACCATACTTACAAATGCCGAAGTTAAGAGTGAATTCTTCCCATGTTTACTATATTCATCCTTTGCAGTATGTTGAGGAGAGTTGTAGCATTCACAGAAATAAATTTATAGATGCTGTTAAAGCAGAACTGCCACATACTCTCTTACGCGATGATTCTGCTGTACTCCTTAGTTATGGTTATGTTAAACCTTTATACAAACTTCCAATATATCAAGAAAAAATTTGTTTTGGCAGCTACCCTTTTGATCTCAGTGATATTGACTACACACAAACTCATTGCCCAGTTTGTGAAGATATGCACAAGAATAAACTTATTACCCATGAATTTATACGACCAGGGATGCACAAAAATGACCTTGAAGATGTAGCAAAAGCATTTGAGAAAGTATGGAGATATAAAGATGAGCTTAGAGACTAAAAGGCTCTATATTCGCCCTTTAAAAGAGAGTGATGCCATGGGAAACTACCCAAACTGGTTTAATGACAAAGAGGTATGTAAATACAACTCACATGGTGATACTCTTTACACACAAGATATGGCAAAAAAGTATATTCAAACTGTTAATAACGATGATAGATATCAAATTTTTGCTATCATTGACAAAGCTACTCAAAAACATATTGGAAATATCTCTCTTCAAAGCATTGACAAAAAAAATAAAAATGCTGAGTTCGCCATCATTTTAGGGGAAAAAGAGTTTTGGAATAAAGGGTATGCATACGAAGCATCAAAACTTATTTTAGAATATGGATTTACAACACTTCTACTGCATCGTATCTATTGTGGAACTTCAATACTTAATCTTCCCATGCAAAAATTGGCATTAAAACTTGGTTTTACACAAGAAGGAGTTTTAAAAGAGGCAATGGTAAAAAAACAAACCTTTTTTGATCTAATCATCTATGGAATAATTAATGAAAATACATAGATGTAAAACGTGTGTTGAAACAAATACTCGTCCAACAACGGCATTTGACGAAAAAGGGATTTGTTTGCCCTGTAAAAATGTAAGTGCTTCGGCAATACAAGAGATTAACTGGGAAGAAAGATATAAAATTCTTAAAGAGATTATTACAACAGCAAAATCACACACTCCAGAGGGAGAATATGACTGTATAATAGGAGTTAGTGGAGGCAAAGACAGTTTAAGACAAGCACTATTTGCCAAAGAGGTAGGCTTTAATCCTCTTTTAGTATCTTGTACTTATCCTCCTGAACAAGTTACCCAAAGAGGTGCATACAATCTTGCCAATCTCATTGAACTTGGCTTCGATACCATTGTAGTACAACCTGCTCCACTTACATCAAAAGAAATGATGCTTTATTGTCTTAAAACATATGGAAACCTATTTAATGCTTCTGAACTTGCACTCTATTCCTCTTTGCCTATTACTGCTATTGCGTACAATATACCTTTAATCCTCCTTGGTGAAAATCCTGCTTTGGCATTTGGAACAGATGTAGGATCTCATGATTATAGTGGTAATAATATGCGAAATATGAATACACTCAAAGGGGGTAACCCCCGTCAGTTCGCTCCTAATTCTATACCTGACAACAAACTCTTTTGGTATCGTTATCCAAATAAAGAAAAGTTTGAAAAAGCGAATATAAACATTGTATATCTCGGTTGGTTTATGAAAGATTTTAATGATTACGAAAATGCAAAAATTGCTCTTAACCAAGGTTTACAAACACGAATAGGTGATGATGCAAAACCGGAAAATATAGGTGGTATTCAACCACATGTTGCACTTGATGATGATTTTGTGATTATCAATCAAATGTTAAAGTATCTGAAATTTGGTTTTGGAAAGGCTACACAAGAAGTAGGTGTTGCCATCCGTTCAGGACGAATAAACAGGGAAGAAGGGAAAAAAATCGTTCAAACATATGATGGTTCTTACCATCAAAAATATCTTGATGCACTCTGTGATTATCTTCAAATTACAGAAGATAAGTTTTGGGAAATTATTGATCCTTTTATAAACAAAGAGATTTTTGAAAAAAAAGATGGCAAATGGATAATGAAAGAGGATGTTGATGTCTGGTAAAAAAATAGTTATTGTTGATTATGAAATGGGAAACCGTTTTTCTATCATAAACAGTCTTCAGTTTTTAGGCTATACTCCTGTTGTAAGTAAAGAGACAAAAGAGATTCAAAATGCTGATGCTTTAATTTTGCCTGGTGTTGGTTCGTTTAATGATGCTATGCATAACATACACTCTTTAAACCTTGAAACTATTTTACAAGAAAGCATCATAACAGATCACAAACCCGTTTTTGGTATCTGTCTTGGAATGCAGATTATGGCAGAGCATGGCTATGAAGGGGGAGCATCCAAAGGACTTGGTTTGCTAAATGCCAAAGTAACAGCTATGCAAAAACTTCATGTCGGTTTTAATTCCATAGAGATATATAAAAAAAAGCCCCTTTTCCATAATTTGGATGATGATACTCATTTTTATTTTGATCATTCCTACCATATGGAGTGTGAAGACACCTATATCTCATCAAAAACACTTTTTGAAAATCAGCTTGTTACAGCTTCCATTCAATACAACAATATCTTTGCAACACAGTTCCATCCCGAAAAATCACAACGATCAGGATTAAAACTTTTGCGTAATTTTTTAAACTATGTGGAGCAAGTTTCATGATAAAAAAAAGAGTCATTGCCACTATTATAATTAAAGATGGATGGGCTGTCCAAAGCATAGGATTTAACGACTATCTTCCAGTAGGAAAAGCAGAAATTGCTGCTGAGTTTTTCAACGAGTGGGGTGTTGATGAGATTGCACTTATCGACATAAGTGCAACACGTAACAATACACTTATACAAAATGAAACCATTAAAAAAGTAGCCTCTAAAATCCTTACACCTTTAAGCATTGGTGGAGGTATTAAAACAATTGATGATATTCGACTGATTTTAGACCATGGAGCTGATAAAGTTATTATCAATCATGCACTACAAAAGAGTGAGTTTATTCAAAAAGCGATACATTACTTTGGAAAACAGTGTATCATAGCTTCTGTTGATGCTATACAAAAAGAAGATAAATACTACCGTTATGATTATCTTACACATAACTATAAAGATAATTTGTTCCAAACACTTCAAACCATCCAAACAGGGGAGATACTCCTAAACAGTGTTAATCATGACGGTATGAAAAATGGTTATGATCTTGAACTCTATAGCAGAGTACTTGAAGTAACACAGACACCTCTCATCGCCATGGGTGGAGCAAAAAGTCCTTATGATCTACGCGAACTTTTTGATAAGACAGATGTCTCTGCTGCAGCCGCAGCAAACTTTTTTCATTATTATGAGCATAGTATATCAATTACAAAAGCTATACTTAAATCAGACATCAATCGTCCCATACGCCATGACGGACTCTTAAAATACACTCAATTTGCATTTGACAAAGATGGACGTATAAAAAAAGAAGATGAAGTAAAGCTGCAACAGATGCTGTTTGAACATCACAAGAGAGAAATAATATGAAATACTGCAAGGAGTGTCTCTACCCACAAAACCACCCCCTTGGTATAACTTTCAATAATGATGGTGTATGTAGTGGATGTAAAATCCATAAAGAGAAATTTACACTTGACTGGAAAAAACGATTTGAAAAACTAAAAAAAATCACAACAAGATACAAAGACAAAAGTTTAAATGGCTATGACTGTATCATCCCTGTAAGTGGAGCAAAAGACTCCTACTTTACAGTTTATGTCGTCACCAAACTTCTAGGGCTCAATCCCCTTTTAGTACGCTACAATCCCCACTACAACTCCCATGTAGGTAATAGAAATTATGCTTACATGAAAACCCTTTTTGATGTTGATGCTATAGATATGGTAGTTCAACCCCAAAAAGTCAAAAGAATAACCCATACCACTTTAGACAAACTACATTCTATCCATTGGCATGTTGTAGCAGGACAAAGTGTCTTTCCTGTACAAGTTGCAGTCCGATATAAAATCCCCCTTATTATTTGGGGTGCACATCAAGGAGTAGAACAAGTAGGAATGTACAGCCACGAAGATGAAGTAGAAATGACACGCAAGTATAGAAAAGAACATGATCTTATGGGGATGGAAGCAGAAGATTTTGTAGGTATTAATGGTTTAAACACATCTGATCTGCTTCCATTTTTTTATCCCGATTCCAAAGAGATAGAAAAAGTTGGAGTAAGAGGCATTTACCTCAGTAACTACATTCCATGGGATTCCAAAGCACAACATGAGTTGATGATTGAAAAATACAACTATGAAACAGCACCACAAAATAGAACTTTTGATACATACAATACTATAGACACTCTCCATTATGCAGATATTCATGATGCTATCAAGGTTGCTAAATGTGGCTATGGAATAGCAACTGATCATGCAACACGTGAAATTCGCTGGAAACGCATTAGTCGTCAAGAGGGGGAATTACTTGCACAGTATTTTCAATCCAAACCATTACAATATAATCAGATTTTTACACAATGGCTTCAAGTAGACAAACCAACAACTATTAATAATCTTTTGTATAATTACAAGACCAAACAAAGTCCTATTAATCAAGATATAGCTACAATACTTCAAAAATTAAACTTTATACTCACTCCACCAAAAGAACAAATAAAAGATAAATCTTTTACACTTTTGGAAAAAGGGTTTGTTACTAATTTAACATAATATACGGAAACAATAATATGGAAAAAACTTTTCAAAAAAATATAGAAGCACTTAAAGTAAGTAATACTCTTTTAGCGGAAAAACTTTCAAAAATAACAAATCTTCAACAATTTGAAGCTACACAGGTGGGAGATAACCCAACCGATATTGATATTTTTGATCACCAAGAAAAAAGATTTCTTTATCAGCAAAATCCTCGTAAAGCAATTACAGAGCTTTTACTTCGTATGCAAAACAACTATTTATCTCAAAAAATCCTCTATTTTTTTGGTATGGGTACAGGTTTTTTCTTACAATCTCAACTCATCAATCATTCTGCTAAAAGGATATTTGTATTTGAAGCTGAATTAGAAATTATATATATCGCTTTACATTTGGTTGATTTTTCTTCATTTTTACTAAATCATCATTTAGTTCTCTTTTATACCCCAGACTTTACTTTTGCAAATGCTTTGAATATTTTTAACTATAATGAAAGTCGTGATGCTCTTTACTACCATATAAGTAGAGTATTAATACTTCAGCCCTATTATACTCCCCAAGACCCACGAATTCAAAATAATGAATCTATTTTAGGAAAAGCCCTTCAATATATATTATCTATTAAAAATGCTACTATTGATGACACCATTAAAGGGTTAAAACAAACTATTCAAAACTCTAAACTACTGTGCCATAGCAAGCCAATAAATACACTTGAAGAGTTAAAACCATCAGAATATGCTATTATTGTCTCAACTGGTCCAAGTCTTGACAAACAACTGAAACTTTTAAAATCTATTCAAAACTATGTCACTATTATAAGTGTAGATGCATCTATGCCTATCCTTGAGAAAAATGGTATAAAACCTCACTTTGTCACTTCTTTTGAAAGAGATGAGCCAACAGCAAAATTTTTTCAAGAAACTTCAAAAAGTTTTCATAAAAATATCAACTTTATACTTTCAGGACTCCAACACTCTTTAGTTTTTGAAAATATCAAAGCGGGAGAGATGTATATAACATTTCGTCCATCTTTAAATAAAATAGCACTTCCAGAATATGGACCTATAGGTTATGGTGCAAGTGCTGCAAATATGGCCTTAGAACTTGTAACTTTTTATCTTCATAATAAAAAAATTGTTTTTATTGGTCAAGATTTAGCATATGGAAAAGATTTTCAAACACATGCAAATGACCATATCTTTGAAAATAATACTCTGCTTCAAGAAGTTATTGAAAAAAACAAAACTATAGAAGTGGAAGCTTATGGTGGGAAAGGGACAGTTAAAACAAATGTTTATTGGAAAACATTTAAAGATGGTTTGGAGGACATTATCTTAAATACACATAATAACTACTTTGAAATTATTAATGCAACGGAAGGTGGAGCAAGAATTCAAGGAACAAAAGAGATTCCATTTGCAAAAGTTTGCCAAAAAATTATTAAAAAAAGACGACAAGTGCAAATCAAGCCAAAAAAAACAACATTATCGCCCCTTGAATGTCACAATCGATTTATCTATAAAATAAACACTCTTTATACTCTTGGTATAGCATGGGAAGAAAAAATTCTCGAACTATTAAAAATACAAAAAAATATTTCAAAAGAACAGCAAGTGGAGAGTATGTTACAATTTTTTGAAAAAATGACATTCAATAATGAAACAAATAATTTTTTTACAGACACACTTTTTAGTATTGAAGTTTTAAATCAGAAAGTTTATGCAGTATATAACCTTTTTATTCAAGATAAAAAAGATAACAATTTCTATGAAAATGCCCATAACCTACTTATTGACTTTTTTAGCCATTATCTTCAGTTACATCAAAAAGTTGTTAAAGTTTTACATAAAGGTATAGAATAAATACTTTTATGTTTAACTTATACCTTCTTTTATCTCTAGATTTTGAATTATATGAAGAACATTATCAATTACACCACTAAAACTAAATAACCAATATCTATGTGCTAAAATCCACTGTAAAGCTTTCACTTGATTGTCTTTGGGGTTATCAATATAACGCACCTTAATCTCTGCTAATTCAAGTTCCATGTTATACATAAGAGGTTGAACAATTGATACTAAAAACTCACCATAAATTGTACTATTTTCAATATTTTTTCGAATTGTAGATACTGCATTAAGTAATTCTAATGTTTCACCAATAGATAATAACTCTATAGCATCTTCAATCTCTTTATTTTCAAGTATTTTTGTTTTATCCGCAATTTTAAGAAAAACTCTGTTTACTTCCTCTTGTAATATTTTAGATTCTGTAACTATTTTTTGTAACTTTTGAGTTGTTTGTTTTTGTAGAAAAACAACATCATCTAAATCAATAGTACTACATATAATCAACTCTTTTTTTTCTTTCTGGGCATATTTTTGTAATACCCAAGCTAAAGGCTTCTCTATACTTCCTGCTATTCTTGCACCACCTTCTGTTGCATTATAATGATTAACCAGAGGCTGTGTATCTTCTATAAGTTGCTCTATAAAATCTTTAAAAATATTCCAATAACGATTTGTTTTAACTGTCCCATTTCCTCCATATGCTTCAATCTCAAAGAGTTGTCCCGATTCAATTTGTGCTTGGATTTCAGGATCCATATCTGTTATAACATGATCATCAGCATGTGTTTTTAAATCTTTACCAAACGCTAAATCCTGACCAATAAATGCACACTGCTTAAACCCCATTAAAACAGCAAGTTCATGCGCCATATTTGCAGAGCTCATCCCCTTACATATATATCCATAGTCATCCAATTCAAAGTAATTATTATAGGCAAATGGTCGCATGGCAATAACAAGTTTTTCACTTTTTATCGCTTTAAAAACAGATTGATGTTGCAATGATGCACATAGAAATATAGTTTTTTCTTGCTCTTTTAAAGAAGTATCTTGAAAAAATTTTGCTGTTGGTTCATCTCTTTCCATAGATGTAACAACATCTGGGACTATGCCATTCTTTATTAAAATAGGAAAAGAGGCATCAACACTAATGATTGTAATATTATCTTGATATTGTTTCAAAAGAGGCAACTGTTTAGTTAAACTTGGACCAGTTGAGACAATCACCGCTAATTCTGTATTCTTTTTTTTCAAAAGTTCTTGTAATTTATGATTATGAATCATATCATTCATATTTTCAAAATGTTGCTTCACACCTCTAAATGTATCATTAATATCATTTCCATTTGCTTCTGCAACATAACGTAAAACATCCAAAAATTTCTTATATATTGCAATATATTCTTTTGAAAATACTGTTTCGTAATAACTACAATTTAATAATAAATCAAATACTTTTATATAATACTTTGCATTTGAACTATGCATTAAAGCAATAACTGTTTTCTTTGTAACTTCATCTTCCATTAAAATAATAAGCTTATTACTTTTAAGATATTCTCCCCAATCATATAAATTTAAAGCAATATATATTAATTCTAAATTTGGTTCTACTATTACTATTTGCGTTAATTTATCATTTTTTAATAATTGGTCAATAACAGCTCCATTACCAATACCATACATATATACAAAAGGATATTCTCTATATCTTTCAAATTTTATTTGCATCGACGCAATATCATTATCAACATCTGAATAAAAAAATTGCTTCTTCTTTTTATCAAATATATTTGCATAACTTACATTTTTCGGGAGAAATACTTCAAAACGCTCATTCCCTTCTATCTCTTTTAAAAGTTTATGCAAAAATGGTCTATTTTTTTCCAATGCTTTTAAATTTTTTTCAAACCGATCCATCTCTACACCTCTTTAACAAATTAATAATATAAGTTTTTTATTGTATTATAGTAAAAAGATTTAATAAGTTATCTTTTTACTATAATACATATTTTCAATAATATTTTCCAAGGACTCTTATAAGAGTCCTTGCTATATTTAATTATAAAGCACCAAAAAACTATTATTTACTGTAATAGTTTTAATACATTTTGCTGAATAGCATTAGCCTGACTCATAGCATATGAACCAGATTGTGAA
>CAYRRJ010000015.1:0-12339 GCA_964426645.1 uncultured Campylobacterales bacterium
GGAAGCAAAACTCTAAAAAGCTCTTTGTCATCTTTTGCCTTTTTTACTCTTTTTATAAGCGGAGTTTCCGTTTTCTTTTTGGTTTTTGAGTTTAAAAGTCTTAAAACGAGAAGTGTTGTCAAAATCCCACCTATAAAACCGACAAGCAACATAAGGTATCCGTTAAAAGCGGAGCAACTAGATACCCGCTCTTTTTTTCCTGATTTGTTAGTTGCGCTATCTTTGATTTTTACATCGGAATTTGTGATGATTTTAGGCACAGAAGCACTCTTTACTCCGCCTTTTACCTTTATCTCTATAGGCTCAGTCTTCTTGGTTACCACTTTTTTGAGATTCTTATCGTAGTACTTAAACTCAACAGGAGGTATGGTAAAATCCTTATCGGCAATAAGCGCAATCTTTTGTTTAAACTCTCCGCCGTATCTATCTTGCATCACTCCAGCACTAATTTTCGGCTCATCGGCATATACTACAACATCAGGAATCGTTATATCGAACTTTTTGATATCGTCTATATTTCCCTCTCCTCTTATGGTAATTGTCAAATTTACGGGCTTGTTTGCCTCTACCGCTCTTTTATCCACACTCGCACTTATCTTGAAATCTCCATAAACTTCCAAATTTTGAGGCAGAGGATTTACATGTAAATATAACTCGTTGGATATATACTTCCTCCACTTCAAATCAGCACCAAATGCGTCAAAAAACGGATCGGCAAAGATTCCTCCCTGGATGCTTCTTCTTACAATTTTTCCAATATCGGCAACAATCGGAGGTATCTTAAAATCTCCGCTCTTTTGAGGAAAAAGCATATAGTGATAAGTCAAAACCACATAATCGCCCTCATAACTCTTTGTAGCCTTTCCAACCTTTTTTATCCAAAAATCATCAACTTTGGGCTCACTTAAGTTTATCTTGTCAGCTTTTGCGTTTAATTTGTACTTGAATTTCACAAAGAGATTGATAGGCTCCCCTACCATTACATTGTTTTTATCCATCTCCATACTTACGACAAACTCGTCCCCGTTTTTAGATACCGGTTGCTTTAGAACTTTTATGGGTATCTCTTTTGTTTTATAAATTTTTCCATCCACCTTTACTTCGTATGAAGGAATAGTAAAACTTTTAGTCGGTGCTATTGTATAAGTCTTTGTAATACTTCTTTTTGTAACTCCGTTTGTTATAACTATACTAGAAGACGAACTGCTTCCAAGCACTCTAAATCCGGCGATATCCAAAAAATTCGGAAACGAAGGGCTATCTCCGCTAACTTCAATAGAGTAGTGAAGTACATCTCCAAGATATAAAGCTTCCTTATCTACACTTGCTTTGACTCCTGCAAACAGTGGAAGTGCTAAAATAACGATTATTAAAATTTTACCAAGGATTCGTCTCATCTCTCTCTCCATTCTTTGTATTTAGAGGTAGCATCAGGGTGTTTACTCCCCTTTGGTTTAACATTTTTTGATATTTTCTCTCTTCCATATCGCTGATAGGAACTTTTTTCTTTTTCAAATTTGCGCTACCTTTTTCTTTTTGTTTATCTCTTTTTTTCTCTTTTTTTTGCTCACTCTTTGAGCTCTGTTTTTTATCTTGCTCTTTTTTAGACTTTTTGTCTCTATTTTTTTTATCTTTTTGGTTTTGACTCTTTTTGTCTTGATTTTGGTTTTTCTTATCTCTGTTTTGTTTGGAGTTTTTATCTTTTTTGCTATTTTTCTGATTTTGTTTCTGATTTTGCTTGGAGTCTTTATTCTCCTTTTTTTGCTGATTTTTGTTTTTGTTATTTTGATTTTTATTCTGTTTCTTATTTTTCTTTTGGTTTTTCTTTTTTTTCTTTTTTAATAACTCAAGATTGTATCTGGTATCTTTATCCTCTTTGATTTTCAAAGCCTCTTCATAACTTTTAATCGCTTCATCTATCTTTCCAAGCTTTGCATATGTATTTCCCATATTGTGAAGCTTTTTAAATTTAAGCTTATCGCTTTTTATCGCTTCATAACTCTCCAATGCCTTTTTATAATCTCCGCTTTTATACAAACTATTTCCTAAATCATACAAAATCTCATCGTTTTTATTCAGTTTTTCGTATAATTTAGTAGCTTTTTTGTATTCTCCTTTTTCATAACTCTCTTTTGCCTTTTTTATATCCAAAAAATCAAACATTCCAGCTTGCAACAATCCGACAAGAAGAGAAAAAATCATAATCACTCTCATTTGTGACTCCTTGTAGGCAGTGAAAAGTTTGCCATAAAAAACAGAACAATCGCCAAAATCAAAGGAAAATAAAAGAGCTCCTTTTTGTCTCTTATGCTGCTCTCTTTTGTAACTTTGGCTTTAAATTTTGCTCTTATGGAATCTGCCAAAATCTTCATATCTTTCGATGAGAGCGAATTTTCCATATAAGCTCCTCCTGTTTTTAAAGCCAACTCTTTGATAGTGTCATTTAGCTTTACCACCACTATATTTCCTCTTTTATCTTTCAAAACTCCTCTTTCGGTTTTTATCACTCCACCTTTTTTGGTTCCTATCGCATATACGAAAACCGCTATATTGTGCTCTTTTGCATAAGCTATCTCTTTGGAAAAGTCTTTTTTGTCTCCACCGTCTGTAAAAATTAAAAATGCCTTTTTGTTTTTCTCTTTGTATAGGTCGTTTGCGGCTTCCAAAGCACTCATAAACGAAGTGCCTTTCAGACTTGTGTTTGAGGCATTCATATTTTTAACCAAAAATTCCAAAGAGTTATAATCCTCACTCAAAGGAGCAACCAAAAATGCTCTGCGAGAAAATCCCAAAATCCCGACTCTGGCATTTTTTAGGTAGCTTAGCAACTCTTCAAATTTTCTCTTTGCAAACTCAAATCTGTTCGGATAGATATCGTTTGCAAACATAGAGTTTGATATATCTAAGCCGACAACCACATCTATAAAGCTTGATTTTACTTTTATCTCTCCATTGTCGATAATCGGTCTTGAGAGTGCAATGATAATAAAAAAACTACTGGCTATGAGCAATATATCTCTAACTCTTTTGCTAAATCCGCTTTTGCCGAACTCCAACTTCTCAAGTATCTCTTTTGAAAAAAATCTCTCATAAGAAGTGGCATCTTTTTTTAGAAAATAGACCAGAGGAAACAAGAAAAGCAACAGATACAAAAACTCTACATGTACAAACTCAACCATCATGCCGCCTCCCTATTTCTTACAAAAATAAGAAGCAACAAGAGCAAAAACCCAACAAACAGAGGATATACGAAAAGATAATCTTTTTTGATATATTTGTTTGCTTTTATCTCACTCTTTTCTAGTCTGTCTATCGTATCATAAACCTCTTTTAGTTTTTGCACACTATCGGCCTCAAAGAACTTTCCGCCTGTGCTTTTGGCTATCTTTTGCAAATCGTAAGGATTGTATTCGCCTCTTTGCCCTATGCCGATAGTATAGACTTTTATGCCGTACTTTTGTACTCTTTTTATAGCTACGCTTAGAGGAATCGTATCTACATTATTCACACCATCAGTCAAGAGTATCGCTATCTTGTGCTTTGCTTTTGAGTTTTTAAATAGATTGCTACTCAAAAACAGAGCTTCATAAAGTGCCGTTCTTTGCCTTCCCGCAACTCCTACTTGAAGTCTATCAAGCAATCTTTTTATACTCTTTTTATCATATGTCAAAGGTACCGCAACATAGGCAAAATCGGCAAATATACTAAGTGCTATTTTGTCATGAACTCTTTTTTTCAAAAAATCGCTTACTATCTCTTTTACAATTCCAAATTTATCCCCTTCAGCCATACTTCCACTGGCATCTAAAATTAAAGAGATTTCATACCCTTTGTCGTTTTTTACAACTACATCATTTTCAATCACGGGAGATGCCAAAGCTACGCTAAAGAGAGCAATTATGAAATACTTCAAAATCATTTCAAAATATCTACTCTTCTTTGTAGCTTTTTTTAGAAAATCTGTATTTGGAAATATAAGCTTCCTCTTTTTAGGTTTGCAAAATAGATCGCAAATCATAAAAACAGGAATTATCAACAATACTAAGGGGTATTCGAAAACTATCTGATTTAACATCTATCTAAGCCCCTTTATAAAGTTTTTAACTCTCTTTTTCAAATCTTCATCCATATTTGGAATCTCTTTTTTATATTTATAGCTATCCAACTCTTTAACCAACATTTCATACTCTCTTTTATCACTCTCTTCCAAAAAAGACCCGGCAAATATAGTAAATTTATAAGCTATATCTTTCGGATTTGAATAGTCGATATTTTTAAGCTCTCTTAGGGCTATCTCTTTTTTTGTAGGTTTTTTTCTTCTTTTTCTCTTGAAAAATAGCTGATATATCATAAAAGAGGCTATCAGCAGTCCAAAACTCACCAAAGCCAAAAGATAATACAATGAATAGTCCTGAATCTCCACCAAGCCCTTTATATCTCTTAATTTATCCATTGTTAGCCTTTTAATATCTGAGAAATTCTAAGATAAACATCATCATCGGTATAGATTTTTCCATATCTGACTTTGTGAGCCAAAAAATGCTCATAAATCTTTTGGTCATGCTCTCTTATCAGTGCTTCATACTCTTTTATCTCACTTTTTCCAAAGCTAAAACTCTCTTCTTTAAAATCAATCGGAGAGACTAAAGCGACATCACCGCTAAATTTCGGCGACTCCTCAAACCTATCTCTGGCAATCAAGGCATATACCTCATTTTTATGTGCGATTGTAGATATATCCACATCTCCGTAAAAATCACCTATCAAAAATATGAGAGATTTTCTCTTTATCGAGCTGTTTATAAAATTGCAAAACTCTTCATAATCCACACTTTTGCCCAAAGTCTCTATCTTTAGGGCTTCTTCTATCAAAGTAGGCAAAATTCCGGGATTTTTGGTAGGTTTATAAAGCTTCTCCGGCTTATCGCTAAAAAAGAGAGTTGTTAGATTGTCACTGTTTTTAAGAGCCGAGTAAGCCAAAAATCCTAAAATCTCGGCCATCAAGTCCTGCTTTAGTCTTTTGGTACCAAAATTTAGAGTTCCGCTGTTTAGAAAAGCTACCACTATATTTAACTCTCTCTCTTCATTAAAGAGATTTACTTTGATACCTTGATTTTTTGCACTCGCTTTCCAGTTGATAGACCTTACATCATCGCCTATTTCATAATCTCTAATTTCACTAAAATCAAGACCGCTACCTTTGAAGGTGCTTATGTTGTTACCTAAATTTCCACTAAAAACCTCTTTTTTGACTTTTAGCAGTATCTCTTTTAACCTATCTTGCATAACACCCTTCTTTAAGGAGCTTTTATAGCATCTAAAATCTTCTCTACCACCGTATCTACACTCATACCGCTAGCCTCCGCTTTGTAGCTTAGTATCACTCTGTGTCTTAGGACATCATTTACCACTTTAGCCACATCCAAAGGAGTCACAAAATCTCTACCGTCAATCAAAGCCGTAGCTCTTGAAGCTTTATATATATCTATAGAGGCTCTAGGACTAGCGCCAAACTCTATCATCTCTCTTAACTCTTCCAATCCGTACTCTCCGGGCTCTCTGGTTGCAAAGATGATTTTTAGCATATATTTTTGAAGCTCATCATCTACATGCACATCCTTAAGTTCATCTCTAAGAGCGAAGATATCCTCTTTTGTAGCTACTTGTTTTAGAGATTCAAATCCACTCTTTGCAACTCTATTTACTATCTCAAACTCCTCTTCGAGAGTATTGTAGCCTACAACAGCCTTTAGCATAAATCTGTCAAGCTGGGCTTCAGGAAGTCTATAAGTTCCCTCTTGCTCTACCGGGTTTTGGGTAGCCATTACCAAAAACGGCTCATCAATTTTAAAAGTGGTATCGCTTATAGTAACTTGCTTCTCTTGCATAACTTCCAACAGAGCAGACTGCACCTTTGCAGGTGCTCTGTTTATCTCATCTGCTAAAAGCAAATTTGTAAAAATAGGACCCTTTTTGATAGCAAAAGATGCCTCTTTTTGGTTGTATATCTCAGCTCCGATTACATCACTCGGAAGCAAATCGGGAGTGAATTGAATCCTTTTGAAATCGAGTCCGAGTGACTTTGCAAGTGCATTAATCGCCGTAGTCTTTGCAAGTCCGGGAACTCCCTCTACTAAAATATGACCGTTTGCAATCAAACCAATCAAAAGAGCATCTATCAAGCTCTCCTGTCCTACTATGATTTTTTTGATCTCTTGTTTAATCTCTTCTATTTTGTTCATAAAACTCTCCATTATCAATTTCTACCCATAATGATACACTTTAAAGTAAAATAAAAAGTTAATATTATTTAAACTTATTTAAAATATTATGATATTTATGATATGAATTATAGAGAAGTTTAAAATATTTTAGAGGTCGATTAAAAGACAATTTTATGCCTATTATGCCTAAAAAAATGTGAATTCAGTTTTAAGATATATAGAAAATTTTATTGAAAAACTTTAGAATTTTGCCTCTAAACTAGTTTTGACCCTAAAGCAAATACCTAAATATTCCAAAACAGAGAAACTATTTTCTCTGTTTTGGAATTATAATCGTCAAAACTCCATCTTTATAGCTACTTTTTATATCATCACTTTTTGCATCTTCAGGCAAAGGTATCTCTCTTAGAAATCTACCTGAATATATCTCTTTTTTGATAAAGGTATCACCTTTCTCATCCACTTTCTTTTCTGTTTTTGATTCTACTCTTAAAATCCCGTTATGAGTTGTTATATTTATACTGTTTCTATCACTTCCCGGAATATTTACTTTTATCTCATATCTATCTTCCAAATTCTTCATATTTAATGATGGTGAAACAGTCACATCTTTAAAAAAATCTTCAAATTCCGGTATCATGGCAAACTGAGAATTCATAGAATTAAAAGCTTTCTCCATTTCAGCTTGCAGTTTTTGAAACTCTTCAAAAGGATTACTTGAATAAAACTTGGAGATATCTTTAATTCTGTTATTTTTTTCAATTACACTTTTGGATACATGTTTTTCAGGTGAACTGACTTTTTTATTATCATCATATAAAAGATAACCCTGAAAAATAACTATACCTATCAATAATACTATCAATCCATATAAAATATTTTCTTTTTTCATCTTCTTTCCTCTGTATCAAGTAGAGGAAACCATTTCTCCCCTACTTGATTTTTATAGTTTTTGCCTTTTTTGATTCTTCTTTTTCCAAAGAGATATACAACCGTCCATCTTCAAATTTGGCATTTATTTTATTTTTATCTATATCCTCAGGCAAGACAAATACCCTTGAAATTTCGCCAAAGTAACTTCCTATCATATAATAGTCTTCCTCTTTAACCTCTTTCTTAAACTCTCTCTTTGCACTTACTCTGAGATATCCGTCTTCTATCTTTAGCTCAATGTCTTCTTTTCTAACACCTGGCAAATCAACTTCTATATTATAAGTATTGCTGTCTTTTTTGCCGATATTTGCAAAAGGAAGATGACTCACCACATTTGTAAATACTTCTTTTGTTTTAGAAAGAGCATTTTCAACTTTGGATGTTATATCATTTGAGCTTTTTACGATATCCATAACTTCCTCCTTATCTAAAACACTATTATTTTATAGCAATCTTTTTAGGCTCTTTTTTAACTTCTTCCAATTTTGGAATTTTGATTTCTAAAACACCATTTTCACTGTTTGCACTTATCTTATCAATATTGACATTCTTCGGAAGAGTAAAGCTTCTTGTAAATTTACCGTATCTGCTTTCAATCTTGTAGTAATTTTCCTCTTTCATTTCCTCTTTGACTTTTCTCTCACCGGAAACTGTCAAAACATTATCTTTTACATCTATTTCAATATCATCTTTTTTTACTCCCGGCAAATCAATCTCTATAAAATAAGCATCTTCAGTTTCTCTGGAATTTACAGTTGGAGTAAAAGCTGAGATTCCACTCTCAACACTTTGTTCATCCAATGAATTCATAACAGAATTTAAATAATCAAAACCTCTTCTTAACTCATTTATCTCTCTTAATGGATCAAATCTTGTTAGTAACATGGCAAACTCCTTTTAATAAATTGAGCCTTGTAGGCTAAACTTTTATGAAATTTTACCAATAAAGAAAAGTTTTTTTTGCTACTTTAGTAGCATTAAGAGATGAATTTTATACTGTTTAGGAGTTTTTCTATATCTTTTACTATAATCTTTTTTCTAGTAGTCTCTATAGCACCATCATCTTTTAAATCATTTATATGCCTGTCAACTACATGTCGGACTGTGCCTATCAGACTTGCTATCTCAGTTCTGGACAAATTCTGCAGAAGATTTAATCGTTCCTTTTTTATAGGATTCAAACTTTTAAGTATCAGTTTTATTAGTCTTTGAGAAGTGGAATACAAAGACAAATCAGTAGCCAACTCTTCTATACTTCTCATTTGAGAAGCCAAGTAAGGAAAAAATATCCTGTTAAATGCAGGATTTGAGCCTATCCACTCTCTTACCTTTTCTATAGGTAGGCAAAGAGCTTCACCATTTTCTAAAATATCAATAATAACCTCATGAGGTTTCCCGTCAAGCAATGAAATTGTATCAAACATATCACCAAAACCAAGTAAAAAAATGGTTTGCTCTTTGGAGTTTTCCAAATTCAGTTGATAAACTTTTATTTTTCCACTTAAAAAAATATAGAAATTTTTCATGCAATCATCACTGGAAAATCTGTTTTCATTTTTTTTAAATTTTATCAATTTTGCATATTTGTTTATTTCATCTTTCAGAGAATCGTTTAAATTTTTAAAAATCTCTATATCATATTTTTTCAAGAGCAACCTTTACATGTAAAGAAGTATGGATAATTTTAACATATATTGTATAAACGGAGGTTAAAAGAGAGAAGCTTTATGCCTCTCTCTTTGAGGAATAATCTGGCGCTTTTACACCTTATTGCATTATTGGTCTTGGATTATTTGCCTTTTCCGGCTAAAAATAGAGCAACCGCTTGACACTGTTTACCTTTTATATTTCCACAAAGTTTAGTTGATTTCATAAACACTTTTGCTTCAGCTGCAGTTTTAAATCTTTTGTCTGTCGGTTTGCACATCTTTTTGTAGATTTTTGCACCCATTTTTGCCATTTTTGCCTGTCTTTTATGGATACCTGCTATCTCTTTTTTCATATTTTTCTCAACTAAAGCGGCAACTTCAGGATATCTCATAACTTTTCCACCGAATTTCTTAGCAAAATCCTGGGCTGCCTTTTTAGTTCCAAAAGCATACTTGCTAACCATACTCATAGTTGCAGGTTTTTTAGAACCGACTACATAATAAGCATCATTTACACTTATAAATTTTAAAGTAGAGTTATCGACAACCATAGGATCAGTCGGTTCCACACCTCTCTCTAGAGCATCTTCCAACATACAGTGGATTGAGCAGTACTGATAAGTTTTCCCGTCAAACTTTGCGGCATGATTTGTTCTGTAAAACATAGGCAGAGTCATACCACACTTAGGACAGAACATTTTAGCTTTTCCGCTTTGAACGATTTGAGCTTTATCCATAGTAACCATTCTGAAGTTCTTCATAGGTTTTTTCATATCTCCAGCCACCAACATTACTGAAAGTGCTACTAAAACAAGTAGTAATTTTTTCATTACTTTCTCCTAATTTAATTTTGTTTTGATGGAATTGTACAATACTCGTGTTAAATTAGTGTTAAATAGTTAAAGATTATAAAAAATATATTTTTTTATTATATTTTAATGTGGTATAATTCATGCAAAAAAACGGAGAAAACAATGAAATATCAAATTTTTACTCTCTTGCTTATCGCAACAGTAAATCTATTTGCCGGATTTTTAACTAAAGCCACATCTACCCCTCAGCTACTGCAAATTGGTATAGAAAAAGAGTATTCACCTCTCTTTGGAAAAAAGTTGGCGGATTCATATAAAACATCTTATATCGCAAAACTGAAAACCAACGGAAGGATAAGACAATACTGCTGTATTGACGAATTGGCTTTGGATATGCAAGAGTATGGAATAGACAACAAAGAGATAAAAGTGATAGATGCCGAAACAGAAAAATTTATACCTGTTCAAAATGCTTATTTTGTAATAAAGTCGAAAATCAAACCAAATTATGGTAAAAATATTACCGTTGCTTTCGAAAAAGAGCAAAATGCAAAAAAATTCTCAAAAAAATTTGGAGGAGAAACTGTTGATTTTAAAACTGCTCTTGCTTTGGCTCAAAAAAATCTAAAATCAAATATAAGATATATGAACAAAATATACAAGAAAAAAATCTATCCTATGGGAAAAAAAATCTATAAGAAAAAATGCAAAGAAATTGACATAACTGACTATATAGAAATCAATGAACTTGAAGCAGATATAAAATATAACAAAATCTGCGGAAATTTAAGAGAAAAGTATATCGAACCTTTGGCTTTGTATCTATGGAATGTGAAGCGAAAAGGAGATTTGGGAGAAGTTGAGGGAAGAGTTATCGTAAAAGAGGATGAAAAATGCCCAGTATGCGGTATGTTTACATACAAATATCCAAGATGGGCGGCTCAAATTTTTTACAAACATGGCTCACACGAACACCACTTCTCTTTTGACGGGGTCAAAGATATGATGAAGTTTTACTTCAACCCTATGAAATGGGGAAATTACCCAAATGTCAAGAAAGAAGCGATTACCAAAATGCTAGTAACAGACTACTATTCGCAAAAAGCACTCGATGCCAGAAATGCCTACTATGTTATAGGCAGTAACATATACGGACCGATGGGACACGAACTTATACCTTTTGCGACTTTAGAAGAGGCCCAAAACTTCAAAAAAGACCACAGAGGCGAAAAGATTTTGAAGTTTGACGAAATCAAAGAGTCCCTGCCATATGAGCTTGATAACAGATAAAGCAATTTTTTGGTATAATCGCAAACTTTAAAAAAACATTAGGATTAGAAATTGAGAAGTCATTACTGTACCCAATTAAACGAAAACGATATAGGAAAAGAGGTTGAGCTTTGCGGTTGGAGCAACAACTCAAGAGACCACGGAGGCGTTATATTTATAGATTTGAGAGACAAAAGCGGTCTTATTCAGCTTGTATGTGACCCGGCTGACAGCAAACAAGCCCACGAAACGGCAGAAAAAGTAAGAGATGAATTTGTTTTAAAAGCAAAAGGAAGAGTTAGAGCTAGAGGCGAAGGACTTGAAAATCCAAACCTAAAAACGGGGAAAATCGAAGTAGTAGTAGATGAATTGATTATCGAAAATGTAAGTGAGCCCGTACCTTTTGTTATAGGTGATAACAGTGTCGGTGAAGATGTAAGGCTAAAGTATCGCTATCTTGATCTTAGAAATCAAAAAGCTTATGAAACATTCAAAATAAGAAGTAAAGCTACCATAGCAACTAGAAATCTACTAGATTCCAAAGGATTTTTGGAAGTAGAAACTCCGATTCTTACCAAATCTACTCCGGAGGGTGCTAGAGACTACTTAGTACCAAGCAGAGTTCACAACGGCGAATTTTTCGCACTTCCTCAATCTCCTCAACTTTTCAAACAACTCTTGATGTGTTCGGGATTTGACAGATACTTTCAAATTGCAAAATGTTTTAGAGATGAGGATTTAAGAGCCGACAGACAGCCTGAATTTACCCAGATAGACCTCGAGATGAGTTTTTGTACCCAAGATGATGTTATCGAAGTAACAGAGGCACTTTTAAAAGAGATTTTCAAAGCTTGCGGACACGAGATACAGACACCGTTTAACCGCATCAAATACAAAGATGCTATGGAAAAATACGGAAGTGACAAACCGGACCTCAGATATGATTTGAGTATGGTAGATGTGATAGATATATTTGCAAACTGTAGTAATGAAATCTTCTCAAATATAGCAAAAGACAAGAAAAATAACCGCATAAAAGCCCTAAAAGTTCCAAATGGAGACAATATCTTCTCAAAAAGACAGATGAAAGGATTTGAAGATTATGTAAGAAAATTCGGAGCTGCCGGACTTGGTTACTTCCAAATGAAAGAGGAAGGCTTAAAAGGTCCGCTTACCAAATTTTTCACAGAAGAGGATTTGCAAAAGATTATCGAAGTAACAGACCTAAAAGTAGGTGATGTAGTATTTTTCGGTGCGGGTGCCAAAAAAACCGTACTTGATTATATGGGAAGATTTAGAATCTATTTAGCAGAACTTATGGATATAATCCCTCAAGATAGATTTGAATTTGTATGGGTTGTGGATTTTGATATGTTTGAAGTTGATGCTGAGGGAGTAAAAGCACTTCACCATCCATTTGCCATGCCAAAAAATTTAGATGCTCCCGTTGAA
>CAYRRJ010000016.1:0-12290 GCA_964426645.1 uncultured Campylobacterales bacterium
CTCCCTGCAATTGCTCTTGGTACCATACCAATGGCCATAATTGCCAGAATGACTAGAAGCTCTATGATAGAAGTTATGAAAGCAGAATATATAAAAACAGCCAAAGCAAAAGGGTGTTCCAACTTTCAGGTGATTGCCATTCACGCACTCAGAAATGCCCTTATGCCGGTTGTAACCATCATAGGTTTAATGCTGGGAAGTCTGTTTGCCGGAGCAATTCTAACTGAAACTACTTTTTCATGGCCGGGTATCGGAAAGTGGCTTGTAAATGCAGTTTATCAAAGAGATTTTCCTGTTATCCAGTCAACAACTCTTATAATAGCAGTTATTTTTATAATAGTAAACTTTATCGTTGACCTTTTATATGCATTGATAAATCCAAAAATAAGGCTCGGATAATGTATGAGCAGATAAAAGAATTTATAAAACAATACAAAAAAAACAAATCAGCCGTCTTAGGCTTTTTTATAGTCGTTACTCTACTTATGATGGCAACATTTGCTCCTTGGATATCCACATATCTTCCTGCAGAACAAAATCTTGCAGACCGACTTCTACCACCTATGTGGGATGACGGAGGAGTCAGCAGTCATATACTAGGTACTGATGATTTTGGAAGAGACCTCTTTTCAAGGATAATCTACGGTAGTAGAATTTCACTGATGGTAGGAGCTATTTCAGTAGGAGTTTCACTCTCGTTTGGTCTTCTTATGGGTATATTTGCAGCTTACTTTGGAGGCAAAGTTGATCTTTTTATAATGAGAATCGTAGATATAATGCTCTCTATTCCTGCTATTTTATTGGCAATAGTTATTGTATCCATTTTAGGGCCTAGTCTTTTTAATGCAATGATTGCCATCGGAATAGTCGGAATTCCTACTTATGCAAGAGTTGTTAGAGCCTCGGTTTTGGCTGAGAGAGAAAAAGAGTATGTCATAGCAAGTAGAATCAACGGTTCATCAAATATGAGACTTATGTTCAAAGTTATACTTCCAAACTGTGCAAGTCCCATTATAGTTCAGGCAACCATGGGTTTTGCATCCGCGGTGCTTGAGAGTGCAGGACTCAGCTTCTTGGGACTTGGTGCCCAACCGCCAACTCCTGAATGGGGAGCAATGCTAAGTGATTCTCTACAGTTTATCACAACAGCACCATGGATGATTTTTTATCCGGGTCTTGCCATATTTTTCACGGTTCTAGGATTCAACCTTATGGGTGACGGACTTATGGATATACTTGATCCTAAGTTAAAGGATAAATAATGAATCTACTTGAAGTAAAAAACCTAAAAACATACTTTTACTCAGATGCAGGAGTAAACAAAGCGGTAGATGATGTCAGTTTTGAGATACCAAAAGGTAAAACAGTCTGCATAGTAGGAGAAAGCGGTAGTGGAAAAAGTATAACATCTTTGTCAATCATGAGATTGATAGAACATCCGGGAAAAATTGAAGGTGGAGAGATATTGTTAGAAAACAAAAATCTTCTCAAACTCAGTGAAAACGAAATGAGAAAAGTCAGGGGAAGAGATATTTCTATGATATTTCAAGAACCTATGACATCACTGAATCCTTCATATACGGTAGGTTATCAAATAGACGAAGCTCTTAGACTTCACCACAAACATCTAAACAAACAACAAAGATTTGAAAAAGTCGTTGAAGCTATGGAACTTGTCGGAATCCCCGATCCAAAAGAGAAATACAGAGAGTATCCTTTCAAACTGAGCGGAGGTCAAAGACAAAGAGTCATGATAGCCATAGCAATGGCATGTGAACCAAAACTACTTATAGCAGATGAGCCGACAACAGCACTTGATGTTACTATTCAGGCCCAGGTTCTTGAACTTATGAAGGATTTACAAAAAAAGAAAGGGACATCATTGCTTTTTATAACCCATGATTTGGGAGTAGTTTATCAAATAGCAGATGAAGTAGTTGTAATGTATAAAGGACATATAGTTGAAAAAGCTAGTGCAAAAGAACTTTTTGCCAATCCCAGACACCCTTATACAAAAGCTTTGCTTCACTCTATACCAATCCCGGGAATCACTCCTAGAAAATCCAGACTTGCCACAGTGGATGAGAGTGTGGATTACCTTTCCTTCCCTAAGGAGATTAGATGAAAAATATATTTGAGATAAATAACCTGAAAAAATATTATGAGATAAACATGGGTCTTTTTAAAAAACCAAAAATCATAAAAGCTGTAGATGATATTACTTTTAATGTCAAAAGAGGAGAAGTTTTAAGTATAGTGGGAGAAAGCGGTTGCGGAAAATCCACTACTGCCAAACTGATACTGAAAATAGAAGAACCTACAGACGGAAAAATACTTTTTGAGGGAAAAGATATTACAAAACTGGAAGGAGAAGAGCTGAAAAAATACAGAGAAAAAGTTCAGATAATTTTTCAAGACCCTTACTCTTCTCTCAATCCAAGATGGAAAGTAGGCAGAATTATAGGTGAACCACTGGAGTTAAACTCTCCAATGAATAAAAAAGAGAGAAAAGAGAGAGTTTTATATCTTATGGATAAAGTAGGCATGCACCCTAGCTGGTATGACAGATATCCCCACCAATTCTCAGGAGGACAAAGACAAAGGATTGGAATTGCCAGAGCTCTGGCTCTTAATCCGGAGATAATAGTATGTGACGAACCGGTAAGCGCACTTGATGTATCCATTCAGGCTCAGGTTTTAAATCTTCTGCTCGATTTACAGGAGGAATTTAACCTTACTTATATCTTTATATCCCACGATTTAAGCGTAGTTGAGCATATAAGTGACAGAATAGTGGTAATGTACTATGGAAATATAGTAGAACAAAAAGGTGTCGAAGAATTGTTTGAAAACCCTGAACATGAATATACACAAAAATTACTAAGTGCTATTCCAACCATAGATGTGTGATAAAAGTTGCACTTTTTACATGTAAATATGTTACAATTTCAAAAAAATTAGGATAAAAAATGGATACCAAAGCTTTAAAAGACTCGATATTGGATTTTGTACTGGATATAGATGAGTGGAAGATATTTTTCAAAAGACTTTTTTCTTTGGTGGCTATAATCATAGTATCACTGGTTTTATGGATATTCCCTGTAAGTCTAATCGTAGCTCCTTTTTACAGTATAACCCAGGATAAAACACCAAAAATTAAAATATATAAAAATGTAACAGGAGAAACAACTACAAAAGCCATACAAAAGGGCTTGATTGACCTGCTTGACGAAGGATTGGTAACCAACTTTGTAGGCGTCAAAATATGGATAGACAACAAATATTTTGAGCAGGTAGGCAAAATAGAAATGTACAGAATAGCTTTGAATCTACTGGAAAACAATTTGGCTAGAAACAGAGGTACAGGAGGTGCAAATCCGTACATTGTCCAGGCAAGGGCTGATGTATATGCGGATTATACACTGCCTCTTTTTACAAGTTACTCTGCAAGGCTTAAACAGGCTGTATCAAATATAGAGAAATATCTCACAGAGTTGAAAGAAGATAAAAACAAGCCAATGGAAGAAAAGAGAGCTGTATTTATTGTAAATTCTGACAATCTTGCAGTTGCACTTGACAAACTTAAACAACAGCTTCAAACAAACCTGATGATAAAAAGCAGTTTTACAAGCGAAGATGACAAATTTTACAGAATCAAAGGAAATCTTATAGCCATGTACTATGTGCTAAAGGGTATAGACCATGATTTTAAAGATAAAATGAAGGATAAAACATCCTATGACGAAAACTTTCTGCCTATAATGTCTCTACTAAAAGATGCTATAGCACAGAATCACTTGGTTATATTGGAATCTATGGGACATCTCTCAAAACTGGAAAAAGATGCCAATCTCATAGCCCAGAAACTGGCTGAATTAAGAGATAAACTAAGGAACGGATAAAAATGAAGATAACTATAACTTACTGTGGAGTATGAAACTATCTGCCAAAAGCTTCCCGTGTGGAAGAAGAAATCAAAAGGGCATTTAGAGATACCGATATAACACTTGTAAAAAGCAGCGGTGGCGTTTTTGATGTTGAGCTTGACGGAAAGCTTATATTTTCAAAGCTTAAAAAAATAGGAACTTTTATAGAAAGATTTCCTGATCCGGGAGAGATAACAAAACTTATTAACAAGGAATTAGAAAAATAAAATACCTTTTTCAATCAAAAGAGTGACTTTTAAATGACACTCTTTTGATATAATTATCTTTATAGACAATATAAGTTTAAAAGGTAATTATGAAAAGATTTACAAACTATTCGGCACTTGTTGTTGATGACCATATAGAAACTTTGGAAAGTATGCAGGAGTATCTGGAGATAGAGTTTTCCAAAGTATTCAGTACAACAAATGCCAAAGATGCTCTGATGATTTTATACAAAGAAAATCCTGATATCATATTTACAGATATAAAAATGCCTGAAGAAGACGGTTTTTCACTGATTGAAAAAATAAGTAATGAAAAAATCGATATTCCTATAGTCATAATCAGCGCATATGACAACAAAGAAAATCTTTTAAAAGCAATAAAACTCAATGTCGTTGACTATATAGTAAAACCTCTTAATTCTGTAAAATTAAAAGAAACTATGAATCTTTGTTTAGACAAACTTCACAATGAAGTAAAACTAGGAAATGATTACATATGGAAAAAAGACAAAGCTCTTCTTTATAAAAACAATCAGATTTTAAAACTTACAGACAGTGAAACAAAACTCCTGAATTTATTGGTAAGAAATCTGGATACACCTGTAAAAAGTACAGAGATTTTTGACTATATATGGGCTGATGAAAATAAAGAGTACAATAATAAAAGTCTTAGAAACATCATATATAAAATAAGAAAAAAACTAAAAAATGACAACTTTATTGAGAATATTTACGGAAGCAAATATATGATAAGAAGCAGTAAGTGAAAGATGACCCCAAAGATATATACCTACAGTTAAAAGATATCTCTATACTGATAGTAAGCAGTGATAAAAATAATGCAAACAGATATATTGATTTATTCAATGTTTACTTTAAAAAATGTTATGTAGAATATAACGGTCAGAACGGATATAATTTTGACTGAGTATGATATCCCCTTAATTGACGGTCTGCAAATGGCTACGAGGAGAATAAAATCCTCAATAAGAAAAATAGATACAATTGCACGTTTCGGTGGAGATGAGTTTATAGTGATTTTGGAAGATATAAAGACATCAAAAAATATAATAAAAATTACCAAAGATATACTCTCAAAAGTAAACAGTCCATATATAATAAATGAAAATACAAAACTGCATATAAGCTGCTCCATAGGAATAGAAACATACTATCCTCATAAATTGCTGAAATCAAAATACGAACTTATAAAAAACTCAGATGTTGCCATGTATATGGCCAAAAAAGACGGAAAAGGAAAATTCAAGTTTTATGAAGAACTAAAAAATGACTAACAAGCAAGAGAAACAGATTTTAAACCTTATAAAATTTATCCCATTTTTTTCTGTAATGATATTTTTTATATCAATCCTACTTATCGTTATAAACAACAGGATACAGATTAACAAAAAAGAGCTGGAAGAGATAAAAAAAAATTATCTGCAAATTAAAAAAAATAGGATCAAAAATGAAGTTTTAGCACTTGCCAGAAATATAAACTATGAAATAGAAAAGGCTGAAGAAAATTTAAAAACAGAGCTAAAAAACCAGGTAAATACAGCTTATTCAATTGCTATGAATATATACAAACAAAACATAGACAAAGACAAAAAAACTATAGAAAAGCTCATCAAAGATGCTATCCGTCCTATAAGATTCAACCAAAACAGAGGTTACTTTTTTATATATGATATGAATCTAAAAAATATTCTGCTCCCCATAACCCCGGAACTGGAAGGCTTTGATTTTTCAACATATAAAGATATCAAAGGAAATTATGTAGTCAGAAACACTGCAAAATTATGCAAAAAATATGGGAAAACCTTTTATACATGGTACTGGTATAAACCAAATGACAAAAAAAGACATTATAAAAAAATAGGTTACAGCAAACTTTTCAAACCGTTAAACTGGTTCATAGGAACAGGAGAATATATAGATGATTTTGAAAAAAACCTGCAACAGGATATTATAAAAAAAATAAGACAGATTAGATATGAAAACAACAACTATTTTTTTATCATCAATTACAAAGGAGATATTCTATCTCACAAAAATACAAATCTGATAAATAAAAACTTTTTAAATGCCAAAGATGAAACAGGAAAATACTTTGTACGCAATATAATCAATACTGCCAGGAATGGAGGAGGATTTGTAACATATCAGGCTATAATTTTACCTTATGAACAAGAGGCTTTCAAAAAGATATCATATGTAACTGCCATAGACAAATGGAATTGGGTTATAGGTTCTGGAGAACATCTAAATGATATAGAAGACGCCATAAATCTGCAGAAAAAACAACTTAAGAATGAACTAAAAGATACTCTGGCAAGGATTACGGTACTTTTTATTATTATTGCATTTATTTTAATGACCCTATCTGCCATTATTGTAACAAAAAGCAAAAATATATTTTTAAATTATAAAAACAGTCTCATGGAAGAGATGAAAAAAAACAAGAAACAGTTTTTAATCATACAAAACCAAAAGAAACTGTCTGCTATGGGAGATATGCTTGGTAACATTGCACATCAATGGAAACAACCGTTAAATACTATGGGTATATCAATCAGCAAACTGCTTCTTCTGGAAGAAAGTGGATCCTTAAAAAAAGATATTTTGATAAAAAGTCTTAAAAGGATAGAAAAAAATATAGAATTCCTTTCTCATACTATAGATGTTTTCAGAAATTTTTTCAAACCTCCAAAAAATATAGAAACTTTTAATTTAAAAAAAGAACTGGAAAATATTATTTTCATCATACAGTCATCTTTCGAACATAATCATATAGGATTATACAATAATTTTAAAGAAAATATTTTTATAGAAGGTGACAAAAAGAAACTTGAACAGGCTATTATAAATATTATAAACAATGCAATAGACGCTATTCTTATCAAAAATACAGGAAACGGTTTCATAGAAATAAAAACAATAAAAGATAATCAAAATGTAACTATTTCAATCAAAAACAACGGCTCACACATACCAAAAGAGATTGCCGATAAAATATTTGAACCCTACTTTACAACAAAAGAGGACAACCAAGGAACAGGGGTAGGATTGTATATGTCAAAGATAATTATTGAAAACTATTTCAACGGAAATCTAACATTTAAAAACAGAGAGGATGGTGTAGAATTTATAATATCAATTCCTTTGGCTAAGATGAGTTAAAATCCAAAATAACATCATCTATATTCTCTTTTTTTAAAGATTTCTGGGCAAACTGGAGATAAAGCTTTGTCTCATAAAAAAACCTTACCAACTCTTTGTCCAATTCTCCATCCTGTGCCATAAAATAGAGTATCTTCATAGCTTTTGAAAGTTTATTTGGTTTTTTATACGGTCTGTCATCTGCGGTAAGAGCTTCAAAAATATCTGCAATTGCCAAAATTCTTGCTTCAAAAGATATTTCATCATCTTTAAGTCCCAAAGGATATCCTTTCCCATTTATCTTTTCATGATGGGCTCCGGCAATAGATGGTATATCCTTATATTTATCAGGGAAAGGAAGTCTGTTTAAAATTTCTAAAGAATCCAGGGCATGCCTGTTTATAATCTCCCTCTCCTTTTTCGAAAGTGTTCCTCTCTGTATTTTAAGTAGCTGAGCTTCATCTGTTGTTAGCAAAAAAAACTTCTTTTCTCCACACTCAATCGGAGTTTCCTCCAATTTTTCTATTTTTTCTATATACACATCTGACAAAAACTCACTGCCTGCATTACTCTCTTCAATCAACAACATAGATTCATCAAGATATTTTATCCATCTGTCATATTCTGATTTTTTAATATGCCCTTTTAAAAACTCTACCTCCAACTCTTTTGATATGGCCCATTTTCTTGATTTTATAAGCTCTATTCTGTCAAACAAACCATCCAGTTTTGTCGCTTTTTCAAGTATATAGTCAGGTGTTGCAAGTTTACCCACATCATGCATAAGAGCTGCAAAATTAATCTGCTTAATATCATTTTCACTAAAATTTTTATCCTTAAAAAACTCTTGATCCCTATTCACAGCTTTTGCTATCATCTTGCTCAAAGCAACCATTTTGTGTATATGATTTGCAGTAAATGAAGATTTTTTTCCCAGTGCAAAAGTTATACTTTTCAAAAAACTCTCAAGTAATCTTTCCAAATCCTCTATAAGCTTTGTATTGGTTATAGCTATAGCGGCCTGAGAGGCAAGTGAGAGGATTATATCTTCATCATCATGACTAAATGGTATAACATCAAAACCGTCTTCCTTGTTAATCAGTTGCAAAACTCCTATAACATTCTTTTCATGATCTTTAAGAGGTACTACCAGCATGGAAATAGAATGGTAACTGTTGTTTTTATCAAACTTTTTTGTTCCGCTGAAATCATATTTCTGTACATTATAAACATCTTTTATATTTATAATTCTCTCTTCCAAAGCGCAAACTGCTGCTACCATTTTTTTGTTTTCACTGCCGTCTTTCAAATACAAGGGGATACTGGGCCAATCTATCTTTTTTTTAACTCCTCCCAGATTTATACCCAGTGATTTTGTCTGTACAACTTTAAAATCAAGTTCTTTTTTACCTTTGTCCAGGAGATAAAGTGTTCCCCCGTCAGCACCTGTAAGATTTTTGGCTTCTCTTACTATAAGCTCCAAAATAAATTCTATATCTCCATTAGAAGATAGAGCTATACCTATTTTGTTCAGTTTTTGTACTCTTTTCGTATGAGAAGACATGTCTGTTTGTATAATTTTTGGAACTCCATAATCTATCACTTCTCCACCGTAAAGGATACTCTTCCTGTCTATACCTATCTTCTCCAAATCTCTTAAAATCTGCTCTTTGTAATTTGGTTTTAGATGATTTACAAAAACTTTTACATCATCTCTTTTAAGCTTGGATAGTTCGTCACTCAAAAGTTTTGGGGTAAGATGAAGACTTGCTTTTGCCACATCTTCCATATCTGCGGGGAATGATACATCTATAATAATAGATTTTATTTTATGATTACTGTTTAATAGCTCCCATGTTTTGTCATTTTTATATGTATCTGAAGTAAAAAGCAAAGCACCGCTGTCATCTTCTATAAGATATCCACAACACTCTACAGTATGGTTTGATATGACAGGTGTCAAAAATACACTCTCAACTTCTATTTTATCTCCTGTCTTAATCTCTATAAATTCCAAAGATTTATACTTTGAATTTATCAGATTTAAAGAAGAAAAATCAGGCCATATCTTCCAGTTGAAGATATGTTTTTTCAAAGTTTCCAAAGTCTCTTTCAATCCGTATATTTTAAGAGGCTCCCTCCTGGTAGAAAAGAAAATATCACATAAAAATGCACTATCAAGTATATGGTCCAGATGAGAATGTGTAAGAAAGATTTTATCTATATACTTTGCACTCTCTCCAAGAGCATCTATAATGTTACCGGCATCTATAACAGCATGTTTCGATATCTGTATGCATGTCGTTTGAGAATCAACTCCCCTGTTTCCAAAAGCTCCAAGTATCTTTATAACTCCCATACAGGTATCACCTTTTCTATTTTGTTTTAAATTCAAAAACTCCATTAAAATCTATTGGAGGAGTTTTTATATAGTATTCGCATCTGTCAATATAGAGTTTATATAACTTTGAATCTTTGTTTTGAGCGTACAACTCAAGAAAAATATTCAAAGCTGTTTCAAAATCACTATTTTTGTACAAAGACAATGCTTTATTATACCTCAAAAAATCCTCATTATCAAAACTTTCCAGAGCTGATATTTCATATATACCCACCGGTTTGTTTTTACCTTTGACTCTTACTGTATCAAGCTCTCTTATTTCATATTTTCCATTTAATATCTCTTTTGTAAATTCTGATATTATTATCTTTGCTCCGTAAACTTTACAGAGCCCTTCAAGCCTTGAAGCCAAATTCACACTATCTCCTATAACAGTATAGTCACTTCTGCCTTCACTTCCCATCTCTCCTACAACTGCCAAACCACTGTTAATACCACAACCTATATCGATTTTGGGATATCCCAAATCTCTCAATTTTATATTTACATTTTCCAAAGATTTTATCTGTTCTATCGCACTGACGACAGCCTTGTCGGCATGATTTTTAACTTCCAAAGGTGCATTCCAGTATGCCATAATGGCATCACCTATAAACTTGTCAACAGTACCTCTGTTTTCTGTTATGATTTCAGTCATAGGAGTCATATAAATATTTAAGAACTCTATCAGTTTCTTTGGATTTGCTATCTCTTCAGAAATAGAGGTAAATCCTCTTATATCACTGAAAAAAATCGTTATATCCTGCTCTTTTGCTTCAAGTATCTCTCTGTCCCCCTGTTTTATAAGACTCTCGGCAACAGCTTTGGAAACCTTCTTTGCAAATTTGTTTTTTATCAATTCTTTCTGTTTTGTTTCAAGGAAATAGTGTAAAGATATCAAAAGAATATACAACACAATCAAAGACAAAAGAGGATAAATTATATCCAGGGTTATATGTTCATAAATATAGAAAAAATACCCAGCATACAAAAAGGAAAAAAGAATAACAAGTAGAGAAAAAAAGCTTTTAACTGCTCCAAATCTGATAAGAAGAGTTATCAGCAATGATAAAAAAGTTATATCAAACAAATCCACAATCTCTATCCATTCAGGATTTAAAATATACTCTGAATTCAGTATGTTTTCAATAGCAGTTGCATGTATCTCAACTCCGGCATAAGTACTCTCAAGAGGAGTCGCTCTCAAATCCAAAAGCCCTCCGGCACTTGTGCCTACAAGAACTATTTTACCCTCTATATCTTCTTTTTTGAAATTTTCATTGTATATATCAACTGCACTTATATACTTAAACAGCTTTGAAATTCCGTAATAATTTACTCTCAGCCTTGCAAATCTGTCTGTTTGAATCTCCTTTTTCCCCAAAGATATTGATGAAATTCCTATATCATTATAATCAACAATTACTTTATCAGTGCCATAAACTGCTCTTAAAATCTCCAAACTCAAAGAGGGATATATACCATCTTTGTATTTTACTAGCAAAGGAATACTTCTAACTATGCCGTCACTATCGGGAAAAGTATTAAAAAAACCACTAGAATATGCACTTTTTTGCAAAACAGGTATATTTGTAACAATCCCCTTTGCTTTTGGTAAAAACTCTTTTGTTTTATAGCCTTTTTGAACAATAACAACCGGAATATTTGGAATAATTCCTCTTTTTATCTCCTCTTTAAAATCAAACATATATCCTGCAATCAAAGGAGATGAAGCGAATGTTTTGGCAAGTATCTCATCATAATCCGCTACATTTTTACCTTTAAGTCCCAGCTTTTCAAAAACCTTTTTCGGAGAACTGTTATCTTCTTCTGCAAAAACAATATCAAGCCCTATTATCCCTACACCGTTTCTGGTAAGATTTTGCAATACCCTGGCAAATTTATCTCTGCTCCACGGCCATTGTCCAAGACTTTTCAAGCTCTTTTCATCTATATCGACTATTACGATATTTCCACTTGGAATTACATCTCCTCTTAGAGTATAAAAACTGTCTAATATCTTGGTATTTAGATTCTCCAAAAACTCATTTTTTATCAGATAAAGAGATAGAAAAATAGTAATTACAAAAAAAGACAAAAACAGCTCTATCCATAAAACCCTGCCCTTTTTCATTTAATTACTCTACCTGATATAAAATTCATAATATCTCCCTTTAACTGATGTTGCAAAAACCGTATAACTTATTTTAATGTTATCCGATAACCCATAGAAGGTATAGTCTCTATAATTTTATATTTCAATTTTGCTCTGAGTCTGCTGACCAATGCCCTTAATGTATTTATATTCGGATTTTTTTGAGGCCAGATTTCATTTTCTATATCATAAATGGTTACCACCTGATTTGCAGAATCTATCAAAAGGCTCAAGAGCTCTCTCTCTTTTCTGGTAAGATTTACAAAAACTCCGTTATGTATAAGTTGTGAGGAGATACTGTCAAAACTGAATTCATCATCCAAAATAACATCTCCGATTAGCGTATCACTAGTTTTGGGTGTATGAAAAGCTATCTCCATAGACGCTTTTAAAGACTGCATAATTATAGGTTTTATCAGATACGCACTAGGATTTGTCTC
>CAYRRJ010000017.1:0-12178 GCA_964426645.1 uncultured Campylobacterales bacterium
AGAACAAAGAAAACAAGAACGATGATAGCAATGCTTCTTTTGGCATCATTAATTAAAAAGAACCCATCCGTATTTTTCTTACAAAACAAAAACTACAATGATATTGTTGGGCAAGCCTTTGACATGCTTCCTTTTATTGTTTCTGATTCGTCAATTCTCTTGGGCGCTAATGTTAACTATAAGGCAGAAGAGGCGAAATTGCCGGCAGTATTGACAGATTTTATTTTCCCAAATATTGTTTCATTTTTAAAGCCGAAAAAAGTATTAAAAAATCCAAGACACTCAACACTCGCACCTGCCGACATATTAGCGGAAAATTATACAAATGTCTTTTATAGAATTTACGAGGCCTGTAAAGATAATCCAGAGAAAATACTTAACGATGGCATTGTTGACAATCTTCCAGACTATCCAGAATTCTCCTATTATAAGGATTTTACAGATAAGATTTCAGAAGCGACTCTAAAGAGCATAATTACTACAACATATTTTTACACAATCAAGCTTTTCCATGAGGGATTTCTGGATAAAAAAGATGCTAATATTGTTGCGGACACTATTTATAAACGGATTAAGTCTTTTATTTCTGAATACAACAAAGCACGTCAGCTCTCGTCTGTTACCGAAGAGAAACCTGCAAAAATAATATTTGCAGGAAAACAGTTTATCGATACATTTGTTGCCTCAGAAGATCAAGAGAGCAAGATAAGGATAGATAATTCAACAAAAGATGTTCTTTTTACATCGCTTGACGTTGAGGTTGATGCCGAGACATCCAAAGAGATAGAAAAAGAGATTCCGCTGTTTGAGTTGCAAAAATCAATGTCACTAAGCATTGGGTTTGATGACGATATGCAAAATCTTGCCGATAAAAATCTTGGTGTATTGTTTATAAACAGCTTCACTAGAGTCGATGAAGATTATATTGCGGCTATCAACAAGAACATCTATAAGGTGCTTGATGAGTCTTTTGATAGGTATGCAGAGACTATAACGGATAATGAGATCAAAGCAAGTTTTTATTCATCATATAAGATATTCAAAAAGATGATCGCTCTTCCTGTTATTAATGTAATAAAGGATATTGAACATCATCAAGAGTTTGTGGAGAGTGAGCTGTACGAAATAGCGACTGTTCAATATAATGATAGACCTATTAAGCCAACATGTATTAAAGTTGACAATCTATTTGCAGAAAAAATCCAAAAAACACTTCCTCAAGTGCTTGTTGACATGGGTGCATTTGAAGAACAGGGCGACGCAAAAGAGCTTGTGTCTGATATGCTGTTCTCGCAAAATATTCCGAATGTTGTAGCAAACGCTATTTCAAAAGGAAGTCTTGAAGTTTTGATGGATAGAATCTATTTTAGAAAAAACGGAAAAACAAATTCAATAAACAAAGCGATGACAGGTCTCTATCCTATCTCAAATGGGCAGACACTCAATAAGATCGATGTGAAGTTTAGTGTTGAACCTACCTATGAATCATTTTTGGGAAAATCCAAAATCAAGAAGAGCGCAGAGGAAACATATTTCGTTCAGAGCCCTATCACCTTAAAAACAGAGGTTTTAGATAAGACAAATCCATCATTCTTTAAGAATGTCTCTGCTCTTCCTGTTGAGTTCTCTATCTCTCAAGAGAAAGGTAAAAACCCAACAATCCATATCCACAAGGCCATTGACAGCATAGAGAGTATTGAGATAGGACAAGTAAAGAAAGATACTAAAAAGTTAAGCTCCAGCTATCTATGGGAGCTTCAAGAGAAAGAAGTCGGGGCTATATCTATCGATGAGGCGCACAAGAATATATCTGGAAACAAAAAAACGACAACATCTGCAATACTTAAAAAAATCACAAATATATTCCCAAGTGCCATACAGATCGTAAGCACAGGTACTCCGAATAAACATGGAGAGTTTATTGAGGTCGTTTCTGGCAATATCGGAGAAAAGACAAAAAGAACAATTGACAAGTATTGCGGAATATATGAGATGGAATCACTCTTGATAACTGCAATATTGGAGCGCTTAAAAACAGATAGTGACATTGTTAATGGAATAGATAAGATAATTATTGAACTTTCTGGCAGAATTAAAGATAATCCTATTGATATGATGTCTGGCATATATTCTCGCAGACTTGAAGAGTTTATCACTTCTTCAAGTAATATTATGAGCCTTTATTCGGCACTTGTAGAAATAAAGAATACAAAAGCTTCAACAGGAACATCTACTATTCTTTATGATATTGTAGAGAAGATTGCAGGAAACAAAAAGCTCAAAGGCGGGCTCTCAAAAGGAGAAGGAATAAAGCTTTTTGAGAGCGTTATTCTTGATCCTAAAAATAAATTTGTCAAAAAAGTTGCCGGCGTGACAAATCCTATCGGCTTATCGGAGATTTTTAGATTTTTCATCAATTCTAACCTCTCTATCAAAAGACCTGCCGGCGGTGTCTCTTACGATATCATAGACAGAGAGAAGGTTGAAATATTTGGGCAGAGAAGTCTTTATAGTGAAATGACAACTCCGACAGAAAAAGGGAAGGCATTAGAGCTTCAATATCTCTTCAATAAGAAAACATATCTATCTCTTGCAGGAAACGAGATATATCGAATGTATGAGTTGTTATTCTCTATTGCAGAACAAGGCTTGCAAGAAAATTGTGAAGCTATTTTTGGGTTTGAACTTCCTCGATTCAATGAGCTTTGCAATAGAAGTGAAAAATCAGTGGAAGATAGTCTTAAAGATGTTTTTATGAAAAAGATAAAAAGCGGAAAAGGGACATATCTATCGCCAGATAGAGAGGATGTTTATCGCAAGATCATCGAAACGGTTGTCTATCTTCAAGAACACAAAATAAGAAAGATGATCGGACATAAATCAGACTCCTCTCTTGAGATAAAGCTAGGAAATGGATATAGCACTGTTGTTGATGCTTCTGTTGTAGCGGAAGCTAAAAAGATTGAAGATGGGTTGTCCCTCAAAAGGGTTTTCTTTGATCCAAAGACAGTGTTGGCAGATAGCAGATCTTCTGTATTTCAATTGACAAATAATGGCGTTGAGGTTTCTGATATTGAAAAATCGATTCTTTTAAGAGGGGAAATAGATGTCAGTTATGAGATCGACAAAAACCTTCCACCTGTAAAGACAACGATATCTCTCTCTTCTAGTGATGATGCTTCTATTATTGAGGCATTTGCACATGGGGAGAGTGCAATCGATTTAGCAGTCAAGCATCTAAATAAGGGGGAGAACACAAGGCACATGACAACAAGAATAGCATTGACAGAAGCAGCCCTTCTCTTTGCTATCTCTGCCGGAGCAAAAAGAGACAACAAAGATGTTGCTCTCAATGTTGTAGCTAGTATATCAGACAAGGGAATATCTGCGTTTGTTGATAAGGTTATTGATGAATCAAAAAGCTATCTTAAGGATAACAATATAAACATTATCAAAACGAACTCTAAAAATTTCAATGTTGATTGTGCTTCGGCTCTCAACAAGAAAGAGCAACTAACAGTTGTTGGAAACTATTTCTCTTTAGCAGAAGGGATAGCGATGGACTTTATTCAGGTTGGCTTCTATCATGGCGCTTTGGATAATATCAGTGCGTCAATTCAGAGTTTTGCGAGACAGACAGGACACTTGCAACAGCAGTCAAGATTCTATCTTGTAAACAACGGCAATCTTTCATCATTGAAAGGAAATATGAAAGATATTTTCAGTGCCAAATCCGCATGTGACTTTTACAATGATATAGTGATAAATGATGCAACGGCGCAGCAATATCTTCATATATCTTCCGCATTTTCAAGACTTGAGAGAACGGCACCTTATACCGGGTATCGTAATAATTCAATTATGGAACACTTTAAAGCCTATGAACTTGTAATGACAGGAGATTTTGCGTATCTCAGAGAAGAGTTGACAGAAAAGCAGCTTGACACTAGACTAGATAAGCTCCAAGAGGTTTATAGGGTAAAAGAGGTCAAGGAAGAAGAGAAGCCGGAAGAGGCGTCAGAAGAGGAGGTTGTTGCCTCTCCTTCTGTTTAGTTTTGTTGAGGTAATTGAACCTCAACAAAATCACCGGTATTTTCTCCTTTTCTCTTAATGCTTATTAGAATGTTTTTTTGATGCACTATATTTTCAATCATCTCTCTTGATATGCTAAGTTTATTTACTGTGTCGCTGTGATACATACTATCTACACCAAGAACTATTTTTGTTGCACACTGAGATATTGTCTCTTTGTGAAACTGCTCTAACTGTTGTCCTGCGATCACTTGAACGATACCGAACTTTCTTCCCTCAAGAGCAATCCTCTCAACAAGACCATCTTTTTTCTTTGCCGTATAATCCTTAGCTTCATCAAGAAAGATCGCGCATCGCATTGCGCCTGTTTCTCCTTTTGCCTTCTCCTCTGTAAATATTTTATTGAGCATCAACTGAACAAAGGCTTTTTTTGTCTCTATGTCAAGCGAACGGATATTAAATCTCTGTATTGGCTTGTTTGGATCAAAATCAAGCTCTTTTTCTTTAAATATCCCCGTATTGTAAAAGTTCTCAAGCCTTATGATTACTTTGGAGAGCGTATTCTCATCCGGAGTATTAAGAGAGTCTTTTATCTTGTCAATATCCCATTCCTCTTCAATAAAGTTCTTGAAATGTTCTACCGCTTCTGCCTTTGCCTTCTCAAGTGCAATCTCTGCTTTTTCTAGTTTTGCTTCGGCTCTTTTTATTTTTCTGATTGATTTTGATATCGTCTCAAGCGATGCATAGCAGTTTGCATCAATATTATATTTTATCTCTGCCAGCTTTTTCTTGATGTAATCAATAAGGTCTTTTACGGTCGGTTGTCGCTTTGGGAACTTTGGATTCTCTCTAATGTCATAGTTTGTACTCCATGTTAATGGATCGTCCGCGTAAAACCCAAAATCTCTATACATTCCAATAAGAGAGTTATAGAGCGCATGGTGCTGTATCTCCCCCATAGAGGGGTTGTACTCTGCAAATGCCCGAATGAAATTATTAATAGCGTTCTTGACACCACCGAAGTTTCTGTCTGGATCGACCGATAGAGGTTGCAATCCATATTCACTGTTCTCTCCGAACTCTATCATAGAGGTCATGGCCTCATTTGTATCGATATCCGAATGAACATCAAAAACATAACATCGTGTCTTTTCTTTGGAAAGAGCAAAGCCGTGAGCCAAACCTTTTAGCATATATGTCTTGCCCGAACCACTCTCTCCAACGATCATAAAATGTCTATTTACAACCTTGTCGCTATCCCATACGACAAGCTCTTTTGTGTATTTATTCACACCTAGTTTTATCTGCATATATATTCTACTTTTTTGTTTTTACTATATCGAAATGAACTACATTGAATCAAGAAAATCAAGCAGGCGTTATCGTCTGTTGTGGCTCAGAGAAGAGAGAATGTTCAAGTTCTGCCTTTGCCTCTTCGAAAAGTGTTGGCTCTTTCTTCTCTTCAAGAAGGTGTCCTATCTCCTGTTCTACATCAAAGCCGTTGTCGATATGTTCTTTGATTTCATTCCAATAGGGCGTTTCACAAACAAATACTCCTTCTTTCGCCCTTGTGAAAGCAACATAGTAAATGCACTTTTCCTCGTGATTGCTGTCGTCATTTAGCTGCTCTGTTAATGTAAGTGTTTGAGTATCTTCTTGGATTTCTGCTATTGGCTTTTCCATTTCTTGTTTTTCTGCCCCAAAGAAGTCATTGAGCAGTGCATTACTTATTTTTGTATTGCTGCTTTGTTGCTCATTGGCCGCTGCAATTTCATAAGCATCTATCTTTTCTTGTTTTTTGAAGAAATCTCCCGCGATTATTGTATAGTCAAATTCAGCACCCTTGAAAAGATGAGCCGTTCCTATCCATACAATATCTTTTCTTTTCTTGTTGGCAGGTACGATATAGTTGTCTATCTCATTTTTTGAAAATCGCACAAGATGAGAGTACCTGTTTTGTGCAAGATAGGATATTGCCTCTGGATTTGAAAGTATCTCGGCATAAGTAAAATGCTCTTTCGGGCTTGGCTCATTTTTATTCATTATGTCAAGCAGAACATTTTTAACACGTTCATTATCGATTGCATCGCTCCCTTTTTTGACAAAGCTCTTAAGCTCGTCTTTCGATGACGAGTGCAGCACAACATTATCATTCCCTCTTGCCTTTAATTCAACGTATAACTTCATCGCTTCTGCGTTGCTTCTACATATTATAGAAACAGTCTTGTCTTTGAGCCCAGACAGGTTCTTTACAAGTATATCAAGTTTGTCGCTCTTTATCTCCTCTGGATAGACAAAGCTTTTTTTATCTGAAATAGCTTCAATAGTAGAGCCAAACAGAGAGTTTACAAAATTCGCTATTTCTTTATTAAATCGAAAAGTTATATCAAGCGCATGACTGTGATAGCTTATTCCTAGTTGTTCAAATCTGCCTGTGTTGCTGTCCATAAAAGAGAGCATGTCAAAGTGATCCGGAGATTTGAACGCATAGATAGATTGCAATGGATCACCAACAAAAGCAAAGTTTTTAACAATTCCCTCTTTTGCGATATTAACTAAAATTTGAAACAGAATCCTATCATTATCTTGTGCTTCATCAACAAGGATCACCTTGTAGCTTCCAAAGACTTTTTTTGCAAACTCTTTATCTTTAATAATCTTGTTGTAGAATGACTTGTAATAGAAACAGTGGGGCACTTTAATAAGGTTTCCTATCACTTCCATCTCTCTTTCTGTTTTTTCAATGGTGTCTATTCTTGTGTCAATTATATTTCCATTTGCATCTGTTATATCCACAGGAACTTCAAATTTCTTCTTTTTAATATGGATATTTTGCTCTTTTACTGTCGCCAACTGCCCGATTCTCTTTGCCAAGATTCTAAAAAGAAGCTCTTGGATAGAGATATTATCTTTGTATTTTTTGTTGACACTCTCTAGCTCTTTAATTGCAAGATCGCTCAATTCAAGCTCCTGTAAGTCTATTTCACTCTTTGAGAAGAATTTTGCATCCTCAATAATGAATTTAATCGCCTTTATCGGATATGGAGATGAATAATATGTGTTTATTAGCGCCCACATTATCTCTACATTTTTTTCGTTTGATATGCTTGTGTCACTAAAGAGCCTTGCATTGTCTATTTCAATAGGGATTTTATTACTCAGGGATTCTCCCTCAAAAGAGAGTGATTCTAAAAAGTATTGAATCATTTTTTTTGTAAAAAATCCTTTTGTGTAGTCAAGCTCAAAACTATTATTTATATTCTGTTCTTTTTGAAATCTCTTTATCTCTCTGAAAAAGAGTGAATGTACTGTTGAAACTTCAAAGATCTCTTCATCGATATTCGGATGCTTTGCTATCTTTTTATCGATAGCATCTTTCATTTTTTTATCAAAGGCAAGCACTAAAACCTCTTTTTTGCCTTCTTTTCTCGTTGTCATATTGTTTGTTAGGAAATTTGATATCTCAATAGATGATTCTATAAGTATTGTTGTCTTGCCACTTCCCGGTGATGAACTAGCAGAGATAAATACAGGTTTTTTATTTTGCGGACTATTGCGGACTTCATTTACGAGATTATCAACAAAATCTTGCTGTTTTTTGTGAAGTTTCATAAAATTTTACCTTTTTTCTTAATATTGAGCTTTTTTTTAATTAAAGTATTGTATTGTTTTTTATAGCTCCAATTCAGAAGAGCTGTAAAAAAAAGTAGAATAACTATATTTTTTGGAGAATTTTAATGGAAGTACCATGCAGTGCCATTGCCGCAACATTATCTAATTACAGAACAGATATCGAACTTAGTAGTTTTCTTGGAATTGCATACTCTACAACTATAAGTTGGAGCAACGAGGATAACTACAAAAGTGAAAAAAAATTTCAAATGTATCTTTTGGAATATTTTAGAAGACTTAATACTACCGCAATGAAAGAAGTATCTAAAAACTACGATCTAAAAAGCGACAATGATGCTGATTTTATTTCCGAGATCTTCATACCAGAAAAAGAAGTCAATTCTTTTCTTGTTTCAAGAGTTGCTTGGAAAAGACAAGCTATTGAAATGCTGTTAGAGACAAATAAAGAGCTATTTGCAAAGCAAGTAGAAATGATTAAATTGTTTGTTGCTGCCAATGAAGAGCCAAGAGATATCAAGGTGCTCTTAAGGGATGCAAGTACCGTTAACTCTCTTCCTCTAGGTGTTATAAACGCTAATGTTGAACATCTAAAAATCGTATAAAATAGAAAAATCCATCTTTTTTTAAAAAACTTTCTTATTTTCAAAGAAGGTTTTTTGTTACCATTCTTGCATATTTGAAATTACAATAAAAAGAAGATGGAAAATGAAAAAAATACTTATCGGTTGCGCTCTAGCAAGTAGCATTGTTCTAGCTAAACCTTATCTTGAGAATTACAGCTCTTTGATTTTGACAAAAGAGCAAAAACAAAAAGAGATTCCTGCTTTTACTGCTTATAATTTAGATGATGCCATAAAGATTATCAATGATAATTTTCAAACAAGCAATATAAACCTCTCTGTAACTACTCGTGAGATGAAAAATAAAAAAAACGATAGATTCCATTTTACGGGCGGATCACTTGAAAAACTGATTAATTATTTCAATAAAAAGAATATCTTTGTTGAAAAATACGATGATGTTCTTTTTTTAAAAAATAGTGGAAAAGTCAAATATCAGATAGGAATGTATCACAACAAGAAAGAGATACTCTCTTTAGAAAATAAAATTAAAAGTCAAGCTCATGCTCAAGAGATTAAAAGAGAAGATTTTTTTGGAAAGACTTTCTTTATCGTCGATGCAAGTCCGTATGGACACAAGATCGCAAAGCAGATTATAGACAAAGATGTAAGAGATCAGATTACTAAATCAAAACGCCTAAAAATTGAATTTACAAAAGGCGACACAAAAGTTCTTGTTGCTGGTATTAGATTGGATAAGCCTATGACTGTTCAGAGATTTTTTAGGGATTTAGGTGGACAGAATTTAAAAACATATATTGTAAAAGGTAATGCAAATATCCCAATGAATGAAAATGTTGTTATCTACAATGCAAAAGGTCTATCTAGGTATTTACGAAACGTAAATGGAACGACAATCAAGACACACAAAGATGGAAAATACACTATCGTTGAGGTGAGAGCGAAATAATGAGTTTTTTTGACAATACAAAAAAAGAGGTCGCCGGTGTTATTATGAGAGCAGAAATTATTTCTCTTGAAAGTGGCGTCTCTATCTTTGAAACACTTGAGGCTTATGCAAATGAGCTTAAAAAGAGTGATAAAAAAGTCTCTTTTGCACTAAAAGAGATCTCTAAAAAAATAAGAAACGGACAAAAGAGATGGGATGCCTACAAAAAGTATCTTGATGAAGATATTTTAAAGTTGCTAAAGACTTCCGAAGAAAAAAGTATTCCAGCCGGAGAGATTTTTCATAAATATGCACCTGTTAAAGAGATGGCAGAGGGATATATTCGCTCGATTAAGTCCGGGTTGAAATCTCCTATTGTTATGTATATTCTGCTTTCTGGAATATTCTCCTTTGTTGTGAGTAACTTCAAGGTTATTAATAGCGTATCAGATAAGAAGATGTCTGCATACTCTATGTTCGTAATGGATCACTATATCCTCATTACCGGTGCAATCCTTGCGTTTTTTGTCTATATGTTCTATTTTATTCCAGAAAAGATGCCAATTCTAAAATCCATTTTTTCTAAACTTAACGCTCTTTTGGCTCTCTCAACCGTTGTTACAATGTTCGAGATGGGGTATGGAGCTGCGGCAACAACGCCTATTGTTGCAAAACAATTTGGATTAAAGAGAAAAAAGAGAAATCAAAAAAATGCTGCGGCCATGGTTGAGATGCTAAGGGACAATAAAATAATTAATGCTGTGGAGGGGGCGGACATCAAGATCGGCATTGAACATGGCGAGTTCAAGAGAGCAATGAACAGTATTTTAAACAATAAGATTTCTGATGTTGATTCCCTAAATAAAGAAGTATCTAAAATCATGGATAATATTTCTGTTTTAATGACTGCCATCCCCGTTATAATCGCTGTTTCTGTTTTTGTAGAGGTTATGGCGATCGTAACAAGCTCAATAGGAGGTTAATATGGTGTAGGCTTGTATATAAACTATATAAACAAAGTCAAAGGCTTATGGCAAGTCTGACTATAAATGCCCTAGTGGGAATTTCCAAAAGGAATACTGCCAGAAAAATCAAAAATTAAAAAAAAGGATAAAAATTGAGAAGAAGAAACAATAGAAAAATGAGAAGCGGTATGACAATCGTTGAAACAGGTTTTGCAATCGTGATCGGTCTTGTTATTATTGTTGGTGCCATTGCAGGATATAAAAAATTGTATATTCCAATGAAGGGTGATGCTGCATTTTCTAAAGAGAGCAGCGTAATCAATGCCATTGAGCGTTCGAAAATGAGCAACAGTGGTGTTTATCCTGCTGCGGCAACTGCAAACCTTAGCGCTATTGCAATTTTACAAAATGAATTAGGTGGTGCTGCTAACTCTGTTGATGTGGCAAATTGGACATACGACTGTTCCGCTGGTTCAGGACAAACAATTACGCTAGTCTCAACACCCTATGATGATGCTACCGTTGCGTCTATTGCTGCACAAAAAGTAAATAGCGCACTTTCTCCTTGGACTGCTACTGTTGCAGGAAGCACTATTACTGCAACTTTAGCAAACGTAACTTGTAACTAGGAGTTGTTGCGTGCCTATTGCAATGTTCTTAATCGTTATTATGACTATCTCAACCATGACTATGTCAATGCTTCCTTTGAAGAACGCAAAAAAGCTTGAGAGAAAGAATGGCGATTATGACAGTGCAAACAGCGCATTTTCTGACTATAGAGGGAAAAGCTTCCCCTATTTTCAGACGGACTACAACAAAGATGAACTTCTTATTAATAGAGAGACCGTTGAAACAGCGCTTATTAGAACATGTAGGGCGGTAAGCACTATTGCACACTCTCAAAATTGTACCAATTGGAATAAGGCTTCTTATATTTGGAGTTTTGTTGGAAATATTGGCGGAACAGGATTGTTGGATAGTGCAGCAAATGGAACCACTTCAGGGACTTTTACTTGTGGCACAAATAAGGAATTTGCAAGAGGACTTTTTCAAAACAGTCTTCCTTCAAGTTTTATTGTAGGACAGGGCTACTACTATGATTTTACGGGCATGGATGATAACAATACTGATCCATGTGGTTATATAAATATTGTAAGGTATTAAAATAATGAAAGATTTTCAAAATAAGCTAGAAGAAATATCCCCTATCGCAAGTATAAGTGGCATAAAGCCGGGAAAAGAGTGGAATCAGGTTTCCTATTATATAAAAACAAAAATCATTGGTCGCGAAAACTATAAAAAAGCCAGCGAGCAAAAAGACAATATTAAAGTCCACATTGTGGAAATGCTCCATAAACTAGAATATCTTTCATATAGTGAAACAGCACAACTCACTTTCCGTATTTTCAGTAAGATATTTTCAAACGACAAGTTAATACTAGCAAACATTAACAAAATATCTTACAATATGAATGGCGAAGGAGAGGTAAATTATTTTTTCGACAATGAAAAAGTGGAGATATGCTGGTGTCCATCAATTGAATGTTCTGACGTTCAGGCGCTTCTGCCTTATGATGAATATATAAGATTGCTAAAAATGTCTTCTAACGAAAATGGAAAATTACGAGTTGTGAAAAACTCTACTTTTTCTTTTGCGGATATTGTGGATAGTGCCTTTAAACAAAACGCAAGTGATATCCATATTACTTTTTCAGACGATTATTATAATGTGTTCTTTAGAATTTATGGAAAACTTGAAAAACAAAAAAATTTCCTTATGAACGCAGATGACGGAGAGGATTTTGTCAGAAATGTAAAGATCGAGGCGGCGGACTATTCAAAAGGGGAATTCAACCCAGATATTCACTATCTTGCTCAAGATGCAAAACTAAAGTACCCAAATATAGGCATCAACGGTATTGATGTCCGTCTTGCTTTCATACCGGATGGAACACTTGAGCGAACATCTCTTACTGCCAGACTTTTAAAGCGTGAAAAATTAACAGCGGCAGGTTTTGAGGATATGGGGTACGATATTG
>CAYRRJ010000018.1:0-11847 GCA_964426645.1 uncultured Campylobacterales bacterium
ATGATCAACTCAGTTTTAGAAAAATCAATCCCTATGAATTTAAAAAGATATTTATACCTGTTTTTATAAATATTATGGAAATAGTTGTTATAGAGGAAACAGAGATAGATGATATTTTTTTCCTGAAAGGATTCAGCCTGTTTTTGCTTCGTAAGGTTTTTGATGATTTCCTTTTATATATAGCAGAGGATATTCTTTTCAGTTTTTCAAATAATGAAAAAAAGGCCATAGATTTTTTAAGTTGTTTCAGCGTTTATGAAAGTGTTGATACAAAAGGAGTAAAGCATAAGGCCAATCCTATTTTAGATGAGAGTAATCATGCATGGAATCTGACTACTATCAGATCAACCATGTTGCAGTACAAACATGCAAAACAGGAAATATATGATATAAAAAGGGATCTTGTAGTTATAAGGAGAAAGCTGCAGGAATATGAACTGGAACTAAAAAAGTTAAAAGGACTGAGAGACAGAGAAGGGAAGAGGCTGCTGGAGTTGGAAAAACGTATTTACAATACTGAGCAGAAAATAGAGAATGTAAGAAAATCCACATCCAAAAAACTCAAATATAAAAAAGATGATGTAGAAGAGATATATGATAAAAAAACTTTGATTAATATGCTCTATAAAAAAGAGGATCAGCTTTTGCAAGAGCAAAAGGATATAGAAAAAGCAGTTAAGGATATAGAGATAAAAATACTTAACAAACAGAAAGATATAGATATATGGACAAAGAAGTACAGTGAAAGTGAAAAAAGGCTCAAACAGATAGAGAAGAAGGGACATCCTATAGATGACCAGTATCAAAGATTAAAATTTGCTCTTGCAAAAACACTTGCAAAAAGATAATTAAACCATGATTATAGATTATTTTGATAAAATAAAAAGAAAAAAGGTTAAAAAAAATGCCACAAACAATTACCGAAAAGATTTTTAGTGACCATGTAGGATATAAAGTCAGTGCAGGAGATATCATAAAATCTCCGATTGATATGATAATAGGAAATGACATTACAACACCTATCTCAATCAGGGCTTTTGAAGAGAGTGGAGCCGAGTCTTTGGCAAATCCCGACGGTTTTTCCATAGTACTAGACCACTTTATTCCCGCAAAAGATATAGCCAGTGCAAATCAGGCAAAAATAAGCAGAGAATTTGCGTACAAACACAATTTGAAACATTTTTTTGATGAAAAAGATATGGGGATAGAACACGCCCTTTTGCCGGAAAAAGGTCTTGTTGTCCCAGGAGATGTCATCATAGGAGCAGATTCTCACACATGTACCCATGGAGCATTGGGAGCTTTTTCAACCGGAATGGGAAGTACGGATATAGCTTTTGGTATGATTACCGGAGGAAACTGGTTTAAAGTTCCTGAGTCTATAAAGGTTGTATTTAGCGGAAAACCCAAAGAGTTTGTTTACGGAAAAGATTTGATTTTGGAAGTTATCAGACAAATCGGAGTTGACGGTGCTTTATACAAAACTCTTGAATTTACAGGTGATACTATAGAGCATCTAAACATGGATGACAGATTTTCACTCTGCAACATGGCGATTGAAGCCGGAGCAAAAAGCGGAATAATAGCTGTTGATGATATAACAAAGGAATTTTTAAGCGATAAAAATCTGGCAAGAGAGCCAAAATTTTTCTATTCAGATGAAGATGCCCACTATTCTCAGGTTATAGAGATAGATGTCAGTAAGATTGAACCTGTTATCGCTTATCCTCATTTGCCTTCAAACGGTAAAACTTTAACTCAGGCTGTAGGTGATGATATAGAGATAGACCAGGTTTTTATAGGAAGCTGTACAAACGGACGCTTGGGAGATTTAAGAATTGCAGCTAAAATCCTAAAAGGTAAAAAAGTTGCCAGAAAAACAAGACTTATAATTACTCCTGCAACTCAAAAGATATCTTTACAGGCTCAAAAAGAGGGTCTTGTGGATATATTTATAGAAGCCGGAGCAGTGTTTTCCAATCCGACTTGCGGGGCATGTCTTGGAGGATATATGGGAATCCTGGGAAAAAATGAGAGATGTGTCTCTACAACTAACAGAAACTTTATAGGCAGAATGGGGGATAGAAGCAGTGAGATTTATCTTGCCAACTCTGCAGTTGCCGCTGCTAGTGCAGTTGCCGGAAAAATAGTAAATCCCAAAGATATATAATGCTCAAAATCCCTCTTCCTTGTGTCATACTCTCAGGAGGAAAAAGCTCAAGGATGGGGGAAGACAAATCTCTTCTTCCTTTCGGTGACGAGCCGACTCTGACACAGTATCAGATGAAAAGACTGGAAAGATTCTTTGACTCTTTACATGTAAGCACAAAAGATAGCTCAAAATTTGATTTTCATGCCTCTTTTATAGAAGATGAAAAGAGATTCAAAGAGCATTCTCCTCTTGTTGCTCTGTATTCTATACTAAAAAGATTACAGTGTGATACTTTTGTTTTGAGTGTGGATACTCCTTTTGTATCTCCCGAAAGTATTTTTAAGCTATACAGCGCCAAAAAAGATGAAGATGAGATAGTTATAGCAAAGGATGGTGAAAGGACTCATCAGCTGTGCGGTATATATTCTCCTTTGATACTGCATAAAATAGAGGAAAATTTAAAGGTTAAAAAACATAGAATAAGAGATTTGTTTGAAAATTCAAAGGTTAAATATGTGGAGTTTGACAACCCCGATGAATTTACAAATATGAACTATAAAGATGATTATATAAAGGCTAAACAATGGTTAAACACATAGTATTTTTTAAACTGCAGGACAACTCTTTAAAAAACAAGGAGTTGGTAAAAGAGAAGATAATGAGCATGAAAGGCAAAATAGAGGAGTTAAAATATATAGAAGTCGGTATAAATTTTTCTCTTGAGGAGAGGGCGTATGATTTGGCGTTAGTCAGTGAATTTGAAACCAAAGAGGATTTGAAATCGTATGCCGTAAATCCTTTACATGTAAAGATAATAGAGTTTTTAAAAGATTTTGGTATTACAACAAAAGTAGTTGATTATGAGATTTAGATTTTTTGTACCCTTCCTTTTATCTACTCTTTTATTTGCTTCGTCTGTAGAAGAGTTGTACAATAAAGCTGCATTTTATGAGCAAAGAGGAGATATAAAAAAAGCTTTGGAGTTTTATAAAAAAGCAGCTACTGTTTCACTGAAAAAAAGAGGAGATAAAAAAGAGGATAAATTTGCAGATATTAAAAAAACAGTACTTGATTCATACAGTGACAAAGAAACAAAAGAGAGTGTAGCTCAGATTTTAGATGAAAAATTCGGAGTTCAACCTTATAAAATGAACTACATACTACCTGCTACATATGATTTCACAAAGCAGAGTGACAGAAAGCAGTTTGAAACAAAATTTCAAATCAGTTTTAAAAAGAAGATAGCATCAAATCTTTTTGGCTTTGATGAGAGGTACTATCTGTCCTATACTCAGACATCTTTTTGGCAGACTGCAGAAAAATCTTCCCCTTTTAGAGAGAGTAATTATGAGCCGGAAGCTTTTGTTATATTTCCATATAAAAACAATTCTCCCCTAAAAGCATATAAGATAGCACTGGTACATCAATCCAACGGACAAAGTGGTTCTGTATCCCGTTCTTGGAACAGAGTCTATCTTCAAGCTTTTTTTCAAAATTTTGGAGCTTTTATATCTCCTAGAGTTTGGTACAGAATTCCAGAACATAAAAAAACAGACCCAAGCGATACAAGCGGGGATGATAACCCGGATATCTATAAATATCTGGGTTATGGAGATTTGACCATAAGTTATCCATACAAAAAGCATCTGTTTTCCGTACTTTTGAGGAACAATTTCAACTCACCAAACAGAGGTGCAGTGCAGTTTGACTGGACTTTTCCTATCTTAAATAACAAAGCATTCGGATATATACAGTTATTCAGCGGTTATGGCGAGAGTCTTATAGACTATAACAGACACAATGACAAAATAGGTATAGGTTTTGCGATAACAAGGTAGCCTAAGCTAAGAGATACCCTCTTAGCCTTTTTATTCCTTCACTCATGTGTTCTATACTTCTGGTATATGAAAATCTTATATACTTATTTGTTCTGTTTTTTCCAAAATCAACACCAGGAGTTACTGCAACATGCAGTTTTTCAAGTAACTCTCTGGCAAACTCAAAGCTGTTGTTGCTGTAGCGGGAGATATTTGCCCAAATATAAAAGGCACCCTCTGGTTTAACTTCTATTTCAAATATATTACTCAACTCTTTGTAAAGATAGTCTCTTCTGTCTTTAAACTTTTGTTTTATCCATTTTTGATACTCTTCATCAAAAGCTTCCAATGCACCATACTGACTGATGGTCGGTGCGCATATAAAGATATTTTGGGCAACCATTTCTGCCTCTTTTAGTTTGTGTTTGGGTACAACTATCCAGCCAAGCCTGTTCCCAGGCATACAATAAAATTTTGAAAATCCGTTGATAACATAAGTATTTTGACTGAACTCCAACGCACTGTTTGCCTCTTTTTCATAGGTTAGTCCATGATAGAGTTCATCGGATATAAAGGCTATTTCTTTGGAGTCACAATACTCTATCAACTCTTTTAGATTCTCTTTAGAGTAAATATTGCCTATAGGATTGGATGGCGAAGAGATTTGAAGTGCATTCAGCTCTCTTCCTTCAAGATTCTTTACATGTAACTCAAAACCATCCTCTTTTCCTATAGGCATAAAAACAGGTTCTATATCCAATACATGGGCAAAATTTTTGTAGCAGGGATAAGAGGGATCACTGAGACCTAGTTTTGCACCGTTTTTTAGTGTCAGAAAATATGCTATCAAAAAAGCACCACTGGTTCCTGGAGTCAAAAAGATTTGATTTGGTTCTATATCTATAGAGTATCTTGCTTTATAGTCTTTGGCTATCTTCTCTCTCAACTCATACAATCCAAGACTTTCTGTATATGCAAACCTGTTATCGTCCACCGCTTTTTTCAGTGCTTCTTTTACTCTTGGAGAGGGTGGAAGATCGGGTTGTCCTACCTCAAAATGCACAGCATCATCATATCTGGCTGCATCTCTTACTATATCCATTACTATAAATGAACTAAGATTGGAACAACGCATTAAATCTCCTGTTTTGGAAAAGTTATGACAACTTCTGTCTTTTTCTCTTCCGGATTTGACAATATCTCTATTTTCCCATTCATATGGTCTTCAATTATGATTTTTGACATATAAAGACCTATACCTGTACCTTTACCCTGCTCTTTGGTTGTAAAGTAAGGTTCGAAAATTCTGTTTAGCAACTCTTTTGGAATTCCGCTACCGTTGTCTTTTATAATTACTGTTTTATCTTTGAGAATTATATCTATCTTTCCGTTTTTTTCTATAGCATCTTTTGCATTGTTTATGATATTTAGGATAACCTGCTTAAATTCACTCTCATAGCTGTAAAGCATAAAGTCGTCGCCTTTGATAGTTATCTCTATATCCAAATTTGAGAGTTGTGCACTCTGAATCATGATAACTTCATTTATAGCACTTTTTACACTGAAGTTTTTTTTCTCTTTGTCAGTTTTGAAAAAATTTCTAAAATCATCTATGGTTTTTGACATGAAATTTATAATTTTCATGTTTTTTTCTACAAAGTTTTCCAGAAATTCTTCATTTATCAGACCCTCTTCATAATCATCTTCAAGATTTTGGAGATTGATAGCCAAAGCATTTAGAGGCTGTCTCCACTGATGTGCTATAGATCCTATCATTTCTCCCATAGAGGCGAGTTTGCTTTGTTGTTGTAACAGCTCTAACTGTTTCATGTTTTCGTTGAGAGCTTTCTGGATTTTATCATTTAAAGAAGAGTTTAGTTTGTTGATTTTCCTGGCATTTAGTTTCAGTTTTCTGTTTTTACCTGCTAAGATAACCAAAAACAGGATTATGATGATCATTATAAATATAAATATATTAACTTCGTATTTGTATTTTTGGTAAAATGATGTGGGTACATTTAACAATACTGGGTTTTTTATATCAAAATCATCAACACTAAGTCCGAACTTTTCCAAATTTAAAACATTAAAATAGACTCTGTTTCCATGCTCCATATCAAAACCTATATTTTTTAGAGGTGTTCCGTTTAGATATTTTAAAGCTTTTTTTGATGATATGATTCCTTGCATATTTGCATCTGTGCATTCTCCCCCTATGATATTTGATTCTTTTATTTTTGCATAGATACTGGTATGTGTAAGCATGGGATTTGTATATACTTTTGAAAGCAGTTTTAAAACTTTTCTATAAGAGATATGCTTTTTATCCTTCTCAAATCCAAAAAATACCAAAAGCATCATTACAGAGTTTTTGTCAAAAGAGACAAGGCTGTTTAGAATATCATATATGTTCGAATCATTTAGATAGATAAAATTTATATTTTTAAACTCGGCAAACTCTTTTTTATAAAAAACTATCTCTTTTCTTGCTGTCAGAGAATCATCTGATACAAGATATACGGTTTTGAGGTTTTTCACAGCTTTTTTTGCTATTTTTAGATTTCCTCTTGGATTTTTTTTCTCAAAAATTCCGGCATAAGTGTTTTTATCAAGTTTTTCCGACAGGGATATGTTGTTAATGCCTGAAAAAAATACTTTTGCTTTTTTAAAGAGAGGATTGTTTTTGTATTTTCTTATAAAGTTCAGAGCATTGTCATCTGTAATAAAAATGATATCAAAAGCAAGATTTTCGTATTTGTTTATATAGTAATTCAGGATATTTTTTTCTCTTTTTGGTGTCGGCTTGAAAATCTTTGTATCCATAAATTCTGTATAGATTTTCAGCTCAGGAATGTTGGAGTTTTTTAGAGTTTCTATGATAGTGTCATTTTGCATTTTTGTCCACTCAAAAGACTCTCTGTAGGAATTCAGAATCAGTATGTTTTTGGAATACAGATTTAAAATTATAAAAAGAAATAAGAGTATTGTTTTCATAGTTTTACCATTGTAATTATTTTTATTATATCGGATTTCCCTAGAAAAGGGTAGAGCCTTTTAAGGCTCTGTTAAAATTTGGAAAGATAGTTTGTATCAAAATTGTTATTGATAAAATCGGGATTTTCCATCATTTTGATATGAAAATCCTTAACACTGATGATACCCTCTATTTTAAGCTCTCTCAATGCCTCTTTCATCTTGGATATAGCTCTTTTTCTGTTACTTTCCCAGACGATTAGTTTACCTATCATAGAGTCATAGTGAGGAGGTACCACATAATCTTGATAGATATGAGAGTCCATTCTTACATTTCTGCCTCCCGGACTTACATATTTACTGATTTTGCCCGGACTTGGAACAAATCTTACAGGATCCTCGGCAGTTATCCTACACTCTATGGCATGACCTTTTAGCTCTATACTCTCTTGAGGAGGCAGTTTCTCACCTTCTGCTACTTTTATCATAAGCTCTATTATATCTATACCGCTTACCATTTCACTAACACAGTGCTCAACCTGAAGTCTTGTGTTCATCTCCATAAAGTAGAAATTTTTGTCACTGTCTAACAAAAACTCAAAAGTTCCTGCATTTTCATAACCTATAAATTTTGTAGCTTTTACGGCAACTTCATGCAGTTTTTTTCTGGTATCTTCGTCCAGGATGTCGGCAGGAGATTCTTCTATAAGTTTTTGGTGTCTTCTTTGCAGTGAACAGTCTCTCTCTCCTATATGGATGGCATTTCCGTGAGAATCTCCGATAACCTGTACCTCTATGTGGCGAGGATTTTTGATATATTTTTCCATATATAAGGTACCGTCACCAAAAGCACTTTCAGCTTCATTTTGGGCAGACAGATATGCAACTTCCAAATCTTCTTCTTTTTCTACCACTCTCATACCTCGGCCACCGCCACCTGCACTTGCTTTTACTATAACCGGATATCCTATTTTTTTGGCTAGATTTTTTGCCTCTTTTACACTTTTTAAAGCACCTTCACTGCCCTCTATAACAGGAACTCCAGCCTTTTTCATTACTTCTTTTGCTTTTGATTTGTCGCTCATTAAAACCATAGAATCAACAGAAGGACCTATGAATTTGATACCATGGTGGTTACAAATCTCTACAAAATTTTGATTTTCACTCAAAAAACCGTATCCCGGGAATATGGCATCAGCCCCGCTTATCTCGGCAGCACTTATGATAGCCGGTATATTTAGATAGCTTTCATTGGATTTTGCTCCTCCTATGCAGATACTTACATCGGCATAATCAAGATACAAAGCATCTTTGTCTGCAGTTGAATAAACGGCAATGGCTTCTTTGCCCATCTCTTTTATGGTTCTGATAGCTCTGAGTGCTATCTCGCCACGATTGGCAACCAAGATTTTGTTGATTTTAGACATCTTATACCTTTTCTACACCAAAGAGTGGCATATCAAACTCTACAGGCTGACCATCTTCTACCAAAATTTCTACAATTCTGCAGTCATATTCAGCCTCTATTTCATTCATTATCTTCATAGCTTCGATTATAGCTACGGTTTGACCTTTTCTGACAACTGTTCCCACTTTTACAAAAGGTTCTGCTCCGGGGCTTGGTGCTACATAAAATGTACCGACCATAGGTGATTTTATAACATTTGCTGGAGTTTCCTTTTTAGGTGCTTCTGATGTAGCGGGAGTTGCAGGAACCTGAGGTGTTGATACAGCTTGAACAGGTTGTGGAGCGGTAATCATACCGGCCGTATTCTCAGAACCTTTTTGCAATTCGATGGAAAAGTCTCCATTTTTTATTTTAACTTTTGTTATTTCGCTGTTGTCGAAAAAACGCATTAAATCTTTGATTTCTCTGTTTGTCATCTGTTTTCCTCATTAAAATTTAAAATATTTTACCATATTTTCTTTTAAGGTTAGCTCTAATCTTCAATCTGTTCTATCACTACACCGTTTGCTTTGATAAATTCGGCTACTACTTTGGAATTTGTATGTTCATAAGCTTTATCATAAACTATTCTTTTCATTCCGCTTGCTATTATGTTTTTACTGCATTCACTACAAGGCTCCAGGGTTACATATATAGTTGCATCTTTTATACTTATGCCTTCCCTTGCTGCCCAGATGATTGCATTCATTTCTGCATGAATTTCATAAGTTTTGCTCCACTCATGATGCTCTTTTGTATATTTTCCATCCCAGTAGTCACAACAGTTTGTATAACCTGATGGAGTTCCGTTATATCCGGTACTTAAAATTCTTCCGTCTTTTACAATAACAGCACCTACTTGCTTGGATACGCATTTACTGGCTTTTGCTATTTCATGAGCTATGTTTATAAAATTTCTGTCATTTAACATCTTTATTTGCTCCTTTGTAAATTGCCTCTTTTAAGATTTTTTCAAAATCGGGATGATTGAGTACATCTCCGTGAGTTGTGTCTTTAAGCTTTACATGTAAGGCTAAATTTTTTATGTTGCTTGTAAGATTATCCAAACTTTGCTTTGGAATTGTTTTATCATTTACAACTTCTATTATGCTTATGGGAGTGTTTAAATCTTTTATATATTTTAATGAATTAAATTTATGTTTGAGTATAACGGATACAAACAGATAGGGGTAGTTTCTTTTTGAGAGATTTTCTATAGAGTCGTAGGGTGTGATTAAGACTATATTTTTTACATCTCTTTTAGAAGCAAGATAGGTAGCGACTCCGGTACCTAAGCTCCTACCGATAATTACAACTTTTTTGCCTTTGGCATATTTGTCATAAATCTTTAGGGCATCTTCAAAAAGTGCTTTTTGAGAAGGTTTTCCGCTGCTTTTTACAAATCCTCTGTAATTAAAAGCAATGATGTTAAAATCTTCCAAATCCTTTACATGTAAAAGAAATTTTGTAGCATCATCGCTGTTGCCTCCAAAGTAGATAATAAGTTGCATAGAAGGTTTTGTTGCCTTTTTATATACTCCTGAAAGTTTTATTTCGTTTGAGATTTTTAAAGAAATCTTTTTTGTATTTTTTGGCAATTCAAACTCTTCGTTTTCTATATATTGGGGTTTAAATATCTTGGAGTCCTGTATGAGATAAAAATAGAGATGTACAGCTATGTAAAGCAGAGTTAGAGATATAAGAAAAATTTTCATTTTAAAGCCTTTATAGTCATATCATTTGGCAGGTAATCGTTCACTATCACAATCTCCAATCCTTTTTTTTCAAAAAAATCTATCATTTCATCTTCTGTCTTGTAATTGAAATTTTCACTTTTTTTATCTCCTTTTAATATGTTGAAAACTATACCTTTTGTTGAGAGTTGAAGCATATTTTCCAAAAACAGCCAGGTATCAAATTCGTTTAGTATGTTTAAACTGCCACTGGCTATACAGTATGTGGCTTTTGGTAACTCTTTGTCAAATATACTTTTATGTAAAAATGATACTGATTTTAGCTTTTTAAATCTTTTGGATGCTGTTTTGACAAATTTCTCAACAGGGTCTATCCCTGTATAGTTTTTAGGCAGGTTGTTTTTCATTTGCCAAAAAGTCAGAATATCCCCAAATCCACATCCGACATCCAACACCGAAGAGTTTTTTAAATCTTTTGCAAGCAGTGATGTAATAATCTCAAATCTTTTTTCTTGAGACTCTTTAGAGTTCCAGTTCAATCCTTTTGCGCTTATACCGTATTTTTTATAAGCACTCAAATAAAATTTTTCATTATCTAACATATCGTATTATACATTTATAGGAATAAATTTTGCTTTAGAATAAAAAACTCCGGAAGGATATACTTTGTTTAATGATGCAAATATACTCATAACAGGCGGTACGGGAAGCTTTGGCAAGAAATATACAAAGATTTTGCTTGAAAACTATAAACCGAATAAAATTATAATTTACTCAAGAGATGAGCTGAAACAGTATGAGATGAGTCAGGAGTATAACGATAGATGTATGCGTTATTTCATAGGTGATGTAAGAGACAAAGAGAGACTCAAAAAAGCACTATACGGAGTAGATTATGTTATCCACGCTGCAGCATTAAAACATGTTCCCATAGCCGAATACAACCCGATGGAGTGTATCAAAACAAACATTCACGGTGCGGGAAATGTCATAGATGCCGCGCTTGAAGAGGGAATCAAAAAAGTAATAGCCCTCTCCACCGATAAGGCAGCAAATCCGATAAATCTTTACGGAGCTACGAAGTTGGCTTCGGATAAACTCTTTATAGCCGCCAACAATATCAAGGGAGCTAGAAGAACAGCTTTTAGCGTAGTAAGATATGGTAATGTTGTGGGTTCAAGAGGCTCTGTAGTACCTTTCTTCAAAAAACTTATAAATGAAGGAGCGAAAGAACTACCGATTACCGATGAGAGGATGACTAGGTTTTGGATTACTCTAAGAGAAGGGGTTGAGTTTGTTTTGAAAAATTTCGAGAGAATGCAAGGTGGAGAGATTTTTATACCGAAAATCCCATCTATGAAGATAACAGATTTAGCAAAAGCTTTGGCTCCAAATCTCCCTATAAAAATCATAGGAATAAGACCGGGAGAAAAACTGCACGAAGTTATGGTTCCAAAAGATGACAGCCACCTTACATGGGAATTTAATAACCATTTTGTGATAGAACCTACAATCCAATTTACAAAAAAAGCCGATTTCAGTACCAACCTGCTTGGAGAAAAAGGTAAGAAAGTTGCATTGGGATTTGAGTATAGTTCGGATAAAAATGACAAATGGCTTAACAAAGAAGAACTTTTAAAGATGATTGAGAGCGTATGATAAGCTATAGCAGACAAAGCATAAACGAAGAGGATATAAAAGCCGTTACCGAGGCTCTAAGAAGTGATTTTTTAACGGGCGGAAGCAAAGTTGAAGAGTTTGAGA